>NZ_JBLBVL010000009.1:0-120135 GCF_047250365.1 Thaumasiovibrio clandestinus | reverse complement strand
ATGCGGTTTTGTACGTTCAAATTTTTCTTTAGACACGATCGTGTTCCTTCCTAGTTAATGGTCGTCATCACCGTCGTAATGACGCTCAGAAGTCTTAATAATGTAGCGCTAACTCAACGCTAGCGCCAAATATTGATTAAGTTCGCTCGGCAATTATAGAGTCGGCAACATTCTTAGGTACTTCAGCATACTCGCTGAATTCCATTGAATATGACGCACGACCCTGAGTTGCAGAGCGGAGATCCGTTGCGTAGCCAAACATCACCGATAGTGGTACTTGGGCACGGATAATCTTTAACCCCGCAGGGCCTTCATCCATACCTTCGATCATACCACGGCGACGGTTTAAGTCTCCAACAACATCACCCATCCAATCTTCAGGTGTGGTTACTTCCACTTTCATCATTGGCTCTAGGATAACGGGATCTGCTTCAAGCGCACCCTTCCTGAAAGCCATCGAACCGGCGATCTTAAACGCCATTTCGTTCGAGTCAACGTCGTGGTAAGAGCCATCAAACAGAGTTGCTTTGACATCCAGCACTGGGTAACCAGCCAGAACACCATTGTTCATCTGCTCTTCAACACCCTTGGATACCGCACCGATATACTCTTTCGGTACTGTACCACCAACAATTTCGTCTACAAAGACGAAACCTTCGCCCGGCTCAGAAGGCTCGATCTTCAACCAGACATGACCGTATTGACCACGACCACCTGATTGACGAACAAACTTACCTTCTACCTCGGTCTTACCACGAATAGTTTCGCGATAAGCAACCTGAGGTTTACCGACGTTACATTCCACGCTGAATTCGCGACGCATACGGTCAACGATGATGTCGAGGTGAAGCTCACCCATACCAGAAATCAGGGTCTGCCCTGATTCTTCATCAGTTTCAACGCGGAAAGAAGGGTCTTCTGCAGCCAGTTTACCGAGGGCAACACCCATCTTTTCCTGGTCTGCTTTAGATCTTGGCTCTACAGCAATCTGGATGACAGGTTCAGGGAACTCCATTCGCTCCAAGATTACTTTATGGTCAATGTCACACAAGGTATCGCCTGTGGTAACATCTTTTAAACCAATCGCAGCGGCGATATCACCTGCTCGAACCTCTTTAACTTCTTCACGCTTATTTGAATGCATCTGCACAATTCGGCCAAAGCGTTCACGCTTCTGTTTCACCGAGTTATACACGCTATCACCAGAGTTAACGACGCCGGAATAGACACGCATGAAGGTTAAAGTACCCACAAATGGGTCAGTTGCAATTTTAAATGCCAATGCTGCGAACGGTTCGTTATCGTCTGAGTGACGCTCGATCTCGTTACCTTCATCATCTTCACCACGGATCGCTTTTACGTCCGCAGGTGATGGCAAGAACTCAATAACTGCATCCAGAACCGCTTGTACACCTTTGTTTTTAAATGCTGAGCCACAAGTCGCCAACACAATTTCATTATTCAGTGTACGGGTACGCAGCCCGGCTTTAATTTCTTCTTCTGACAGTTCACCTTCTTCAAGGTATTTGTCCATCAGTTCTTCATTGGCTTCTGCTGCAGACTCAATCATATGTTGACGCCACTCTTCCGCATCGTCCAACATATCAGCAGGGATCTCTTCGTAGGTGAAGGTCATGCCTTGATCTGCTTCGTTCCAGTTGATTGCCTTCATCTTAATCAGGTCAATCACGCCAGCGAAGTCTTCTTCAGTACCGATATTCAATTGAATTGGCACTGGATTTGCGCCAAGACGGGTTTTGATCTGGTCAACAACACGCAGGAAGTCGGCACCAGTTCTGTCCATCTTGTTCACGAAAACCATACGCGGTACTTCGTATTTATCAGCCTGACGCCATACTGTTTCAGACTGAGGCTCTACACCCGAAGAACCACAGAATACAACCACTGCACCATCCAATACACGCAACGAACGTTCAACTTCAATCGTGAAGTCTACGTGTCCCGGTGTGTCGATGATATTGACGCGATGGTCTGGGAACTGAGCTTCCATACCACGCCAGAAAGTCGTAGTAGCAGCAGAGGTAATGGTGATACCACGCTCTTGCTCCTGCTCCATCCAGTCCATGGTAGCAGCGCCGTCGTGAACCTCACCGATTTTATGAGATAGGCCTGTATAAAACAGGATACGCTCGGTTGTTGTTGTTTTACCAGCATCTACGTGAGCACAGATACCAATATTACGGTAGCGCTCAATAGGAGTTTTGCGAGCCACAGTTGTATCCTCATACTAAGGAAAACCTTAGAGTATAGAAAAGGCGCAGCAGCAAAGCTGCTGCGCCTGCAAAGGTATTACCAGCGGTAATGAGCAAACGCTTTGTTAGCGTCAGCCATGCGGTGAACGTCTTCACGTTTCTTAACCGCAGAACCTTTGTTGTCAGCTGCATCTAGCATTTCGTTAGCTAGGCGCTGAGCCATAGATTTTTCACCACGCTTACGCGCAGCTTCAACCATCCAACGCATAGCAAGTGCGTTACGGCGAACCGGACGAACTTCTACAGGCACTTGGTAGGTTGAACCACCTACACGGCGAGATTTAACCTCAACCGCTGGGCGAACGTTTTCAAGAGCTTTTTCAAATACAGCTAGGTGTTCTTCACCAGAACGCTCAGCCATGATATCTAGTGCAGTATAAACAATTTTTTCTGCAGTAGATTTCTTACCGTCAACCATTAGGATGTTGACGAATTTTGCCAGCAGCTCAGATTTGAACTTAGGATCTGGAAGGATCTTACGCTGACCAATTACGCGACGACGTGGCATGGATATCTCCGTTGTGTCTTCAGGTTATCCAAAACTTTTCAGTTTCTTCAAAATTACAATAATTTGTGTGTTTGGCCTTACTTAACGGAATCCATTAAGACTTAGGACGTTTCACACCGTACTTAGAACGACCTTGTTTACGGTCATTTACGCCTGCACAGTCAAGTGCACCACGAACGGTGTGGTAACGCACACCTGGCAAGTCTTTAACACGACCGCCACGGATAAGAACAACGCTGTGCTCTTGAAGGTTGTGGCCTTCACCACCGATGTATGAAGTAACTTCAAAACCGTTGGTTAGACGTACACGGCACACTTTACGTAGTGCTGAGTTAGGTTTTTTAGGCGTAGTGGTGTAAACACGAGTACACACACCACGTTTTTGCGGACACGCTGCCAGTGCAGGCACGTTGCTTTTCGCAACTTGCTTGACACGTGGTTTGCGTACCAGCTGGTTAATAGTTGCCATTAAATAGCTCCTGATTATTTTTGAAAAACGTGAAAAATCTAGCCCCCTACTAATAAGGGACGCGAAATTTTAGGCGTCGAGCATAAAGGTGTCAAGAATTATACAAGATCATTTCGGGATCTTTTTGTACAAAAACCATGCTAAGCACAAAAAAAAGCCCTGTTTTCAATTATTGCCAGTGAATTTGCTGCTGATGCTTTACTGTTAACGCAACATATTCGGCAGTGGTTAATAACTCACATTTCTCATCGAGCAGCGATATTATCCCCCGAGCCTGCACATCCACGTCTAACAAATAGAGCTTCCCTGACCAAGATTGAAGACTATGATTAACGACGCTGTCATAAAGCCCTGCATACACCGCATCTTGCATCAAAACTATTTCATCTTCATGACTACTATAGCGTAGACAGGTTTGCAGACTTTGAGAGTGGAAAGGCGAGTTAGTGATAATATGTAGCATTGCTAAAACACCATAATCTGATCACATTTACCCAGTTGTGCCCGAATCTCAGTCGGTAGCAACAACTCCCCTGACATCAATAACGATGTCTGAACCAGTCCTCTTTCTTGCAAAGAAGTCTGACAAATATAAATATCTTCTATATCGTAAAGTTCAAACAGCTTAAAGCTCTGCGCGTAACTACGCGAAAGAATATGCTCAGGCTGCTGCCCTGATAATAGTTGCAACACCCCATCAGCAAGAAAGAACACTTTAATCTGTTCACAATATGCTGCACTGGCAAGCACTGCATCCACACCTTCACGCCCTGCGACAGAGCCGTGAGGTGCAGACTGAAAAATAAACCCGAGTGTTTTCATTTCTCTCTCTTCAGGTTAAAACTGAATAACCCTGTCCATCGTCAACAATGCTTCTGCTAATGAGCCAAGCCCGGCTTGCTCGATACCTGCAGCTAAGTTTTCTGTATCGAGCCCTGCTTGCTCAGCTTCTTGTTGCCCCACAACACCACGGCGCAACGCTGCTGCAATACAGGTTTGTAACTCAACCTGATGGGTATTTGCCAAGGTTTGCCAAGCTTCTAACAGTTGAAATTCATCATTGGCTGGTATAACAAGACGATTAGCATTGTGAACCCCCTCTTGATAAAAAAACACACGCGCTAGCGTGTGTCCTTGGTCTATCAATGTCTGGGCAAACAATAACGCGCTTCGCGCTGCCTGCGTACCATAAGCGGGGCCATTAACGACCAACGCATACTTCAGACTCACTTTTCGCCATCCTCAGTTTTACGCTGACGAATATACAAATAGACGGTATGTTTCGAGATATTCAATCGGTCAGCCACACGGTTAATCGCGTCTTTAATATCAAAAATGCCTTTGTCGTACAGTGCCATCACGATTTGACGGTTCTTGGCATTATTAGAAACATCTTTATCGGCATTGATCTCTTCGATGGTGCGTTCCACCGTCTGATCCACTAACTCATCAACATCACTGGCAAAATTCACCGACGAGGCGGCCTGACGCGCATCGTCACTTGGCATAAAGGCTTGCAGGATCTGTGAGAACGGGGCATCTAAGTTAATGTTGATACACAATAAGCCAATCACACGCTCCTCACCATTACGAATCGCAATCGTAATTGACTTCATCAACACGCCGCCTTTCGCACGCGTAAAATAAGCCCGAGAAAAATTACGTTCAGAGCCTTCAATGTCTCTCAACATTCGCAGCGCCAAATCAGTGATAGGAGACCCAACCTGGCGCCCTGTGATTTCACCATTCGCAATTTTTACTGCCGATGTGTTCAAGTTATCTAATGAATGAAGAACAATTTCACAATGCCCACCAATCAATGCCGCTAACCCGTCTACTACCGCTTCGTATGAGCGAAGTAATGTGTAGTCTTGCTCAGTGAAAGCGCTATCTTGGATCAAATCACTATCCACGACCACATCCTGAGCAAGAGTTTCATCTGTTGTCATCACAGCACTACCCTTACACGCAAAAAATCAAAATATTCTGGTAAGTTTATCAGATTTTTAACATGTACATATAAAAAGACCCCGCTAATGCGAGGTCTAAAACATGATCTACAGCAAGTAAAGTGACTTTTACTGCGCGACCTCTTCCTCAACATCTTGTGATGGGATGCTCAGTAGCTCAACCTCAAAAATCAACGTTGAGTTCGCTGGAATTGTTGGTGTGTTCTGTGCGCCATATGCTAACTCAGGCGGAATAACAAACTTAAACTTAGAACCTACAGGCATTAGTTGCAGGCCTTCTGTCCATCCAGGAATGACTTGATTTAAAGGGAAAGACGCCGTTTGATTACGCGAGTATGAACTATCGAACTCAGTACCGTCGATCAATGTTCCACGATAATGAACTTCAACAGTGTCAGTGTCTGCCGGCATTGCGCCTTCGCCTTGCTCAACTACTTGATACATTAGGCCTGAATCTGTCTCTACGCTGCCATCTTGTGCCGCAAACTCAGTACGAAATGCATTACCCGCTTCAACCGCAGCAGTCGCTTCTGCTTCCATACGCGCAGTCACCAACTCTGATACACGTTGATCCAGTGTTTGAAGCGCCTCTTGCATCTCTTCTGGCGTCATTTGGCTTTCGCCATTAAACGCATCTTGTACACCGGCCAAAACATCATCACTGCTCAGCTCAAGCCCTAACTCTTCTTGCTGCGCTAAATTCGCCGATAAATATTGCCCTAGCGACGCACCAATTGCATACGCAGCTTTCGCGTCTTCGCTGGTTAAATCAACAGCAGAAGTTTGTGCAACTTGTTCAACAGCCGTGTCAGCTTTTGTCGTGTTAGTTTCAGCGTTAGTTTCACCCTGACAGCCTACAGCTAACAAAATTGTGGCAGCGAGTGCTGACATTTTAAGAACAGGTTTCATAATTTCTCCATATCATCTGAGGGAGTTCCCTCACTTTAGTGCTTGCACTATTTTGCGCTGTGCAAGCTTGTCATAATCAATATACTAGTTGCAAACGCAACATAACATAACGAATCAATATCTTAATGCTATCCCATATTCGAATAATTTTACTGTTTTGGACACTGCTCACGCTTAATGGGTGCAAATTCTGGTCGTCAGAACAGCAACGTTGGATACTGAACCCAGAAGGCAGTATCGCTACAGCCCTTAGCCGTGATAGTCAATTTGCCTTTACACATTCAAAACAAGACGGCCTTGTACTTTGGGATTTGCCTCATCATCAGCCTCTTTTATCACTTGCTCAGCATGATTTTCATTCCGAAGGCATCATACTCACCAAAATAGCAGACCTACCCCGTTTTGCTTTAACAGCGACCACACAGAGTTTTGCGGTCTGGGATCTCGCTTGGGGGCAAGCGCAAGGACTCTGGACTATTTCAGATAGCACGCTCACGGATGCCGCACTGAGCAGCAATGGCGAACAAGTTTTGCTCGGTTTAGCCAATAGCAAAGTGATTCATGTCAACTTGGGCACTGGTCGGCGCTTAGAGTTCCTCGCCCATAATAAAAAAGTTTCTTCCGTTGCCTTATCACCCAATGGCCGTTATGCGCTCTCTGGTGGTGATGACAATCGCGCTTACCTCTGGGATACCGACAGCGGCCAAGCTCTATTTCAATTTATTCATCCCGCCGCTGTGCGTCACGTTGCCTTACATCGTGATGGACAATTCGCGTTTACCGCAGATGCTGAAGGGAACGGCTACCTTTGGCAACTACAAAATGGCGAAAAGTCAGCGACATTGCAAACATCGGTACGCCCACAGGCAATAACGGTCGCCCGCTTTTCTGATGATGGCACTTTATTAGTCACGGCGACCGCTGGAAGGCAAATTAGTTTATGGCGCACCCAAGACGGCAAAAAATTAAAGCAGTGGTATGCCGCACCTAAACAGAATACTCGCCCTCCTCACGCAGTGGTGTATGATGTCAGCATTGATCCAGACGGCCGGGTGAGCGCAGCAACCTCAGCAGGGATAGTGCAAGCTTGGCAGGCAGAGTAATTATGACACCAAAAGAGACAAATCAACTACAAAACCGTATTGATGAGCTAGAGATGAAACTGGCTTTTCAAGAACACACCATTGAAGAGCTCAATCACGAAATTACTGCCCATCAAATGATGCTCGACAAGATGTTGACCCAGATGAAATTTCTTGTCGATAAAGTCAAATCAACCAGTGGGTCTAACATGGCCGACGAATCTGAAGAGACGCCACCACCACACTACTAAGTGAACGGGCTGACGATTTGGCTTAATAACTCAATGCCATTTACCTCAGCGTTGAGAAAACCCAGTCACAAAAAAGGCGCCATCCGGCGCCTTTTTATTTTTAAATCAGACTAGTGGCGACAGCCACAACCGCCTTATTTTTCTTCGCTATCGCCGCAATTGCCGCCACCACAGCATTCATGATCTTCATCATCATGATCACCACAGCTACCACCACCACAACAGCCACCTTCTTGATGCAGGTGACCGTGAGCCACTTCTTCTTCTGTCGCCTCACGCAGCGCAATCACTTCCACGTCAAAGCTCAATGTTTGACCCGCCAGCATATGGTTACCGTCAACCACCACTTCGTCGCCATCCACTTCTGTGACTTCTACTGGGATTGGGCCTTGATCGGTGTCAGCAAGAAAACGCATACCGACCGTGATTTCATCCACACCCTGAAAGACTTCAGCTGGAACACGCTGAACCAATGCATCGTGGTGCTCGCCATATGCCTCTTCTGGTGCAACGGTCACGCTAAAGCTGTCACCAGCAGCACAGCCTTCTAGTGCATTTTCAAGACCAACAATCAAATTATTGTGCCCGTGTAGGTAATCAAGCGGCGCTTCTTTACTCGATTGATCTACGACCACACCTTCTTCAGTTTTAACGGTGTAGGCTAGGCTTACTACGGTGTCTTTAACGACTTTCATACTGACTCCAAATAAGTTCGACAAGATACGTGCTCGCATCTACCTTTCCAGCGCATCATAACCAACCTTGCCCTCTGATGCGAGTCGCAGAGTAAATTCCTCTTTGCCCATCACGTCGTCAACACTTGCTTGCAAATACCAAACAGCAAGGAATGGCGAGCCCGTCACACCTTCTTTCTATTCGTCATTACCACCAATAGCAGCTCACGATTTAGGGTTAAATAGCCCTATCACCGTCTCTCCGTTGGGACGCTGGCTTGTCAATGCTTCTGGTAACTGCTGCGCCTGATGCCCACACTGTACACATTCGATAGTTTCAATTTGAGCCTCTTTCCACCAGCGAATACTGTCAACGGAATGGCACTTGGGGCAATGAGCACCGGCAATAAAGCGTTTTTTCATTCTGTTTACTCCTGACTCTCTGCTTGATGGTGACCCCACCCTGTTAAGCTTTCACGCTCACGTTGCATCTCTCGATCAAAAATCTCTTCTAGCTCTTGCCGCGCTTCTTGTGCACGGGACGCCAACGAACTATCGTCACTATGCTGAGGAAGAAGATCACGTAACACCGTTAAGTCTAAACGGCGAAAATGCGACTCAGCCCGTTTTGCTTTGTAAGGGTGCATTCCCAATGCGACCAAGGTTTGTCGCCCTAAATTCAATGCACCATCAAAGGTCTCTCTAGAGAAGTTCTCAACCCCATGGCTCAACAGCTGATAAGCCTCAACACGGCTACGTGCTCGCGCTAAGACCTTCAAATGCGGGAAATAGTGCTGGCATAACTCAACCACTTCCAGCACTTCATCTGGCGAGTCCGTACACACGACAATGGCTTCGGCTTTATCGGCGCCAGCAGCACGCAAAAGATTGAGTTGCGTTGCATCACCATAGTAAACCCGATAGCCAAATTTGCGCAGTAAGGTTATCTGACTAGGATCTCGCTCTAGCACCGTGACAGCAATCTTATTTGCAAACAATAACCGCCCAACCACTTGCCCAAAGCGGCCAAATCCAGCAATGATCACTCGCGGGTTATCATTTTTAATATCATCCACGCTGGGTCGACGAGCTTCTGTCCCTGCCAGTGTAAAGCGCCATTGATACCAACGTCGCTGCACCACCAACAACAACGGTGTTGTCATCATCGATAAACTCACCACCACCAACAATATCGCACTCAACTCTGCACTAAGTACACTCTCACTTTGCGCCGCGGTAAAAATAACAAAGGCAAATTCACCACCTTGGCTCAGCACTGCTGCCAGTTGACTACGAGAACGTGCTGCCAGCCCCATAACGTGAGCAAGGACATACAACACCGCCATCTTAATCCCCACCAACACCATAACGGCCAACGCGATATAGAGGGGGAACTGCCACAACAGGTCAAGATTGACCGTCATTCCAACCGCAATAAAAAACAACCCTAACAGCAGCCCTTTGAATGGCTCGATGGCAATTTCCAACTCATGGCGATACTCACTTTCGGCCAACAGTACGCCCGCCAAAAATGCGCCCAATGCCATCGACAAACCGAGCCAGTCCATAAGAAGGGAGATACCAAACACCAGCAGTAATGCCGCGACATTAAACAGCTCACGCACACCGCTCATCACAACCCAGCGAAAGAGTGGTCGCAACAAAAAGTGCCCACCGACTAGCAACAATGCAATACCGGCAGCCACATAGCCAGATGCAAGCCCGTCCTGCTCTCCACTTCCGGCAAGAACAGGAAGTAATGCCAATATCGGAATCACGGCGATATCCTGAAACAACAGCACCGCAAACCCGGCTTGTCCAGCTTCGCTCCCCCCCATCCCTTGCTCTTCAATCAACTTCAAGGCAACAGCCGTTGAAGAGAGTCCAAGCGCCAATGCGATAATCACAGCCACATTCAACTCAATACCAAACCACCACATTGGCAACAACAACGCCAACGCTGTTAATAATAACTGCCCTCCTCCAAGGCCAATAATTGGCTTGCGCATTTGCCATAGCTTTTTAGGATTCAGCTCCAGTCCAATCAAAAACAGCAGCAGCACCACACCAAATTCGGCAAAATGCAAAATTGCCTCGACATCTCGGATCAGTGCCAGTCCCCATGGCCCTATCGCAATCCCAGCCAATAAGTAGCCTAACACTGAACCCAATCCACAACGCTGGGCCAGAGGAACCGTAATCACGGCAGCAGCAAGAAACACGACACCACTTTGCAAATAATCGGCGGCCATCAACTTTCTCCCTGGGTATGTGTCAGATTACTGAGCCAATCTCGATAGTGTTGCGCACAATGCGTCAGTTCAACTGAGGTTAAACGCCGTGCCCAATGCACCACGTAGGGCGCTTCCCACCGCATCTGACACAGCTTGGCGGTTAGCTCAAACGGGCGAACGATTTCTTCAATGCTATAGCGGTTATAACCCTCCGAGCTAAACGCCTGTTCAGCCCCTCCCGTCGTGATAACGCTGCGCCAAATTTTCCCCGCCAGCGCCTGCCCCTCACCGTGGGCATACCCTTTACTTAACACCCTATCAATCCACTCTTTTAACAACGCCGGGGCGGAATACATATATAACGGGTGCTGACAGACAATGACATCATGATCAGCAAGCAACTGCTGCTCATATTCTATATCGATGAAAAAATCAGGGTACTGTGCATACAAGTCATGCACGGTGACATGTGGCAATGATGCCACCGCCTTCAATAGCGCACGATTAGCTACTGACTCCTGCGGATCTGGATGGGTGTAGAGAATCAATATTTTTGAATGCATCATCCTTTAACTCAAATCATTAACACCTTTACCACCTTACATTAACCACCTGAAAAGTCGATATCGCCGTGCAATTATCGACAAGTCGACCAACAACACATAAGATGCCGTCGATAACGTATTAAAACGGAGCGGCTTCCCGAACAACCATGATCACCATCTCTGATATTCAACTGCTGCGTGGCGGCAATATTTTGCTAGACCAAGCATCTGCCACGATCCACCCTGGTGACAGAGTTGGCTTGGTTGGTAAAAACGGCTGTGGCAAATCCACCCTATTCGGGCTGCTTAAACATGAGTTGTCTATCGATGCAGGCTCCTGCCAATACCCTGCTAATTGGGAGTTAGCTTGGGTGGCCCAAGAGACCCCAGCCCTGGAGCGTGAAGCGATTGAATATGTTATTGACGGTGATCGTGAATACCGCGATCTAGAACAACGGCTAAAGGCTGCCGATGCGGCTCATAACGGCACACTGGCGGCAGAGCTACATGGCAAAATAGAAGTCATTGGTGGCTATACGATCCGCGCTCGTGCTGCTGAACTGTTGAATGGCCTTGGCTTTTCACAACAGCAAATGGGTTGGAACTTAACCCAGTTTTCAGGTGGCTGGCGCATGCGTCTTAACTTAGCCCAAGCCCTTATCTGCCGCTCGGATCTCTTACTGCTCGATGAACCCACCAACCACCTCGACCTCGATGCAGTCATGTGGCTTGAGCGTTGGCTACAAAGTTACCCAGGCACATTGATTCTCATTTCCCATGACCGCGATTTTCTTGATCCCGTTGTCAATCGGATTATTCACGTTGAGGCGCAACGCCTGAATGAGTACACCGGCAACTACTCCTCATTTGAGAAACAGCGTGCCGAAAGGTTGTCACAGCAACAAGCCAGCTTTGACAAACAGCAGAAGCAGATGGCGCACATGCAATCCTATATCGATCGCTTTCGCTACAAAGCCAGTAAAGCCCGCCAGGCACAGAGCCGCTTAAAAGCACTCGAACGGATGGAAAAAGTACTTCCAGCGCAATTTGATAACCCATTTAGCTTCACTTTCCGTGAGCCAAACGCACTTCCTAACCCAATCTTGATGATGGAGGGGGTGGCTGCGGGTTACGATGAGACCCTGATTTTAGAACATATACGCTTAAACCTAGTGCCTGGCAGTCGTATTGGATTACTGGGACGCAATGGTGCCGGTAAATCAACGCTTATCAAGCTACTATCGAGTGAGTTGAAAGAGAAAGCGGGCGAGCTTACCTACTCGCAAGGGGTAAAAATTGGCTACTTTGCACAGCACCAAGTAGAAACACTGCGCATGGACGACTCGCCGATTGAACACTTAAGTCGCTTAGCACCCGACAAAGGGGAACTTGAACTGCGCAACTTCCTTGGTTCGTTTGGTTTTAATGGTGATAAAGCCTTAGCGAAAGTCGGTCCGTTTTCTGGTGGTGAAAAAGCCCGCCTGGTACTGGCTTTGATCGTATGGCAAAAGCCAAACTTGTTACTGCTCGATGAGCCGACTAACCACTTGGATCTGGATATGCGTCAAGCACTGACATTAGCACTGCAATCCTATGAAGGGGCGATGGTCATTGTCAGTCACGACCGTTATTTATTGCGTGCAACCACCGATGATCTCTATCTTGTTCATGACCGTCGTGTTGAGCCATTTAGCGGCGATTTAGACGACTACTACAAGTGGCTAACAGAGCAGCAACGCAACGATCGTAAAGAGCAGCAAGTCGAACCCGCGGCAGACAAGAGCGCGGGGCTGTCACGCAAAGAGCAAAAACGTTTAGAGGCAGAGTTTCGTCAACAAACCGCCCCTTTGCGTAAACAGTTAAGTAAATTGGATGATACGTTAGAATCTCTCACCGAAAAATTGGATAACTGCGAAAGTGCGCTAGCTGATAGCAATATCTATATCGCAGAGAACAAAAGTAAGCTGACTGAATGCTTACAGCAGCAAGCCGATCTGAAGCGTCAACTCGAAGAGACCGAAATGGCTTGGATGGATCTAACTGAGCAATTAGAGAGCATGGAGCAGGAGTTCCGAGATACATGCAAATAACCGCAGATCAATTCTGGCAATTTGGCATTGCACATTATCAACGCAATGGCGTGAAGCATGCCTGTCTGTGTTTGCAAAATCATTATCAGGGCAATATTAATCTTGCCCTGCTGTTGATTTACCTTGATCAACAAAAGGTCTTCTTAAACGAAGAGCAGATTCAAACGTTGATTATCGCACTGGAATCGAGCCAGACCTTAATCTTGCCTTATCGTGAAATGCGCAAGCAACTGAAGTCACAGTTAAAGTCAACGGGCTACCAGCAACTTCTCAACTTTGAACTCAAGTTGGAGCAGCAGCAACAAGAAGATCTGCTCCGTACTGTCGAAGCCTTTCGCCTCGCGCAAAATGACGCCGACGCACAGCCCGGCAACTTAGCATACTACTGCTTGCAGCTTGGTGCAGAACCGCTCATTAAAGGCTTGTATGGTTCATAGTCATCACTTTCGTCCTGCCAAGGGGATTCGCAACCCGCACCTGCAAACCTTGTTACCTCGATTTCTTCGCCGAGAAGCTTTGTTTGTGCCGCGCACTCAACGGCTCACGACACCGGATGGTGACTTTATTGACCTTGCGTGGACCGCTGAAACAGTGGCGCCAAACGCGCCGCTATTTGTCCTTTTCCACGGTTTAGAAGGCTGTTTTTACAGTCCTTATGCCAACGGCCTTTTGCATGCAGCTGCTCAGCAAGGCTGGCTCGGGGTCATGATGCATTTTCGTGGATGTAGTGGTGAACCAAATCACTATCCGCAAAGTTACCACTCCGGGCAAACCAAAGATGCCCGCTTTGTGTTGCAATGGCTACGTCGCCACCACCCTCAACGCCAAGTATTTGCGGTTGGGATCTCGCTGGGGGGGAACATGCTTATCAACTACCTCGCGCAGTACCAATCCGAATCGGCCATCGATGCAGCCCAAGTTATCTCTGCGCCATTGGATTTAAGCAGCTGCGCTAACCGTATTCAACACGGCTTTTCTCAGGTTTATCAAACCTACTTGCTGCGTTCACTCAAACGAAACGCGGCCTATAAAGCCGCGCGCCACCCAGAGGCCTTTACTCTGTCACCCGCAGCCATATCCGCCCTGCCTGACCTCTGGCAATTTGATGACAAGGTCACTGCCCCACTGAATGGGTTTCACAGTGCCGATGACTACTATCAACAGTGCAGTGGTATCAACAAGTTGCACCGCATCACACAACCACTACGCATTATTCACGCTAGTGATGATCCTTTTATGGATGAAGCGGTGATCCCGGCGACAACACAGCTTCCAGAAAATATTGAGTATCAGCTGCTCTCTCACGGTGGTCATGTAGGCTTTATTACTGGCTCTGTGTTACGGCCAGTGTTTTGGTTAGAGCAGACGGTACCATTCTGGTTTAACGCTTATTCAGTCTAAACCCAGCACCTTAACCACTGCCAAACCTTGACCTTATACAATGAAGTAAGTTATCAATACCAACTACGATGAGAAGCTCAACATGTGCGGTAATCAACGCACTGTTAACCACACTGTTAAGTGATACCATTCTTCCGTTTTCTAATGGCGACATTCAACATGATTATACCTTGGCAACAAATCGATCCAGAAACCCTCGATAACCTACTCGAAAACTACGCCTTACGCGAAGGAACCGACTACGGTGAATCCGAACTCAGCCTTAGCCAAAAAGTCGCAAATCTAAAAGGCTTACTGCAGAATGGCGAAGCGGTCATTGTTTACTCTGAATTACATGAAAGCGTCGATATAAAACTTCGCCGCGATCTCAGAAGTCTTGCAGACACTTGATATTATCCGCCCAAACTGTTAATAACATGCTTCACCCATGTGAATAAAATGGACCAAATATGTCTGCAAAGCATCCGATTATCGCGGTAACAGGCTCATCCGGCGCAGGAACGACCACCACGTCAGAAGCGTTTCGAAAAATGTTTAATATGATGCAGATAACGCCTGCTTGGCTTGAAGGGGATAGCTTTCACCGTTTTACTCGCCCAGAAATGGATATCGAAATTCGCAAAGCTAAAGAGCAGGGGCGCCACATCAGCTACTTTGGCCCTGCTGCCAATGATTTTGAAGCACTCGAACGCTTTTTCCGCCAATATGGTGAGAGTGGCACCGGGCAGTTCCGCCGCTACTTGCACACGTTTGATGAGGCAGTCCCTTATAACCTGATGCCAGGCACATTTACCCCGTGGCAAACACTCCCTGACAACAGTGACGTCCTCTTTTACGAAGGGCTACATGGTGGGATTGTTGATGGCGAAACCAATGTTGCTCAACATGTCGACCTGCTCATTGGCATGGTACCTATTGTCAACTTAGAGTGGATTCAAAAATTTGTACGAGACACACGTGACAGAGGGCATTCACGCGAAGCCGTAACGGAGTCAATTATCCGCTCCATGGACGACTACCTGAGTTATATCACGCCACAGTTTTCACGCACGCATATCAACTTTCAGCGCGTCCCCACTGTCGATACATCAAACCCTCTCAACGCAAAAGGCATCCCCTCCTTGGACGAGAGCTTTGTTGTGATTCGCTTTCGAGGCATTAAAAACGTCGACTTTCCTTACCTGCTTTCCATGATACAAGGATCATTTATGTCACGGCACAATACCATTGTTGTCCCTGGCGGAAAAATGAGCTTTGCGATGGAGCTAATCATGCGCCCGTTAATTCACAACCTCATCGAAACAGGCAAAGTCGGCTAACCCGTTTAATGCTGGTGCCGCAAGACAGTCATGCTGCGCTGGTTAACGAGGAGATGGCTCCCCTCGCCTTTTCCGGTGGGTTATGCCTCAATCACCTCATAGGAATGGGTCATTTCGACGCCTTTACCCAGCATTAAACAAACCGAGCAATACTTCTCTAATGATTCAGCGACAACACGCTCTACAATACTGGAGTCAATCTGATGCCCTATGACGATAAAATGGACATTCACCGCGGTAAAATAACGTGGCGCAACATCACGACGAGCTGAGCTTAATGTCGCCTCACAACCACTAACAAGCTGACCAGCACTCTTTAGCCCGTCAACCACATCGACGGAGCTACAGCCGCCCGCCGCCATCAATACTAGCTCCATTGGGCTTGGGGCTTTTTCTCCACCATTTCCGTCCATTACAACACTATGACCAGAATCTGACTGCCCTAAGAACGTCATTCCTTCTACCCATTTCACGCGTGACTGCATACTACTCTCCCGCAAATGCCAACTATCTCGTCAGTGTGTGATCATGTGCACACTTATGACTAATAAATGCTCATTTCTGATCGATCTATATCAAGAAATGAGCGCCAAAACACGGTAAACTCAATGGACAAAATTAGCAAGCACGCCAGCATTTGTGCGACGGGCTTCGTAATCCTAGACAACGCACCGCATTCATTGAGTTACCCCTCAATTATAAGGATATCGTTGTAGGGCAACAAACGCAGAGGAAGTTATTTATATGGTTCCAGGTAAACCGCAAACTGATCCAACTTTAGAATGGTTCCTATCTCATTGTCATATTCATAAGTACCCATCAAAAAGTACTTTGATTCATGCAGGCGAAAAGGGTGAAACCCTTTACTACATCGTAAAAGGTTCTGTTGCAGTTCTTATCAAAGATGAAGAAGGTAAAGAGATGATTCTTTCTTACCTTAATCAGGGAGACTTCATTGGCGAGTTAGGGCTATTTGAAGAAGGTCAAGAGCGTACAGCATGGGTTCGAGCGAAGTCACCTTGTGAAGTTGCAGAAATTTCTTACAAGAAATTCCGTCAACTGATCCAAGTCAACCCAGACATCCTAATGCGTCTATCTGCACAGATGGCAAACCGTCTTCAAGTCACCAGCCAAAAAGTTGGCGACCTTGCATTCTTGGATGTAACTGGCCGTATTGCACAAACTCTGTTGAATCTTGCTCGTCAACCTGACGCTATGACTCACCCAGACGGCATGCAGATCAAAATTACTCGTCAAGAGATTGGTCAAATTGTTGGTTGTTCGCGTGAAACCGTTGGTCGTATCTTGAAGATGCTAGAAGAGCAGAATCTAATCTCTGCACACGGTAAAACAATCGTGGTATACGGTACGCGTTAATCATCTCATGATGTAATGTCTCGTCTTAAAGTACGCTGACAGTTTTAAGAGCCAGTAGTGCATAACTACTGGCTTTTTTGTTGTCGACCCTCATGATGTCACACTGTAAGTGCTCTCGAAAATCTTATCTGCGGATGCCGTGACAAAGCCATGATACAAATTCCCCCTTCCATCAGGGTAACGCTTGGCAAACTCATAAAAGCCACCTGGGATCATCAACTCACCATCATCAAACGTCACTAACACCTTATCAGCCATCGTTGCAGATTGCTCCAGCATCACTTTCTCTGAGCCCTTTATTTCTCCCCCTGCACTGTTAATAACAAAGCCATTTTCCATAAGGTAATAATTGAGTGCCGCTAAATCACCAAATGTCGATAGCTGGTTCACACTTACGGTAAAGTGATTAGCCCCATAGCCATGGGCTGCAACCCAAGCGGCATACTCACTCTCTGCCGCCAGTAATTGATAGGTATCCAACGGCAGTGACCATGGACGCCCTAGCTGCAGCACCTCACTGTGCAGGGGAAGTGGCGCTTTTAGTTGGCCGACCAACGCCCGTACGGCTTGTTGCAACTCACATGAGCACTGCCCAACCAGCAATTCACTAATAAACACTTTTGGCGCTTGAGGATCAGGGTGCTCAAAATGTGCCGCATAAAGTTTCTTCTGTTCAAAGTGGTATTCACCGCTATGTACATAGCCCATCGCAATGAAAGGCGCGGCAATCACATCCAGACCAACCTCTGGCAAGTTAAAGGTGCGCAATGCAATGTGATCATTGCGTAAAGGCTCCCCCTCACTCAGTAAATGATGCACCTTCTGTGCCGATGGGCATAAACGCTCAACGTAATCTTGCCACAGCAACTCAAACATCCTTTGATACATAAAGCCTCCGTCGCCGCTCGTTTCGAGCAGGCCTATTCGTCGGATAACCCCGGCAGGCGTGGTGTAGGAAGTTGCACATGATCCGCTTCCAGTGACGCCATTGGGTACGCACAATAATCGGCAGCGTAGTAGGCACTAGGGCGTAAATTACCTGACGCGCCTGGGCCACCAAATGGGGCGCTGCTACTGGCTCCCGTGAGTGGACGATTTCGATTAACAATCCCAGCATGGATCTGTTCGATAAATTCATGCCACTGCGCATCGTCCGTTGAGAGCAGTCCAGCCGACAAACCAAACCGAGTCTGGTTCGCCATTGTTATCGCCTCATCAAAAGTGTGATAACGAATCACCTGCAGTAATGGCCCAAAATACTCTTCATCTGGCAAGGCGTCGATAGCTGTCACATCGAGTAAGGCAGGGGTTAAGATCGCCTGTCTCTGGCTCGCTTTCACCAATGGTGTCGCCCCCATATCAAGTAACACTTGCTGCGCCTGCATAATGGCTTGTGCCGCATCTATGGATATCATCGGCCCCATAAAGGGCGCAGGCATGTCAAATGGGTCGCCAACTTTAATTTTCCTTACTGCCTCTATCAGTGTAGTCAATAGTCGCTCGCCTACATCACCATAGGGAATATAAAGACGCCGAGCGCAGGTGCAACGTTGCCCTGCGCTCAAATAAGCCGACTGAATAATGGTATCGACACAAGCGCCAATATCACCACATGCCGTGGTCACCACCAAAGGGTTATTTCCCCCCATCTCCAACGCTAGCATTTTCTCTGGCTGACCAGCAAATTGGCGGTGCAATAGATGCCCAGTTCGTGCACTGCCAGTAAATAGCAACCCATCAATATTCGGGCTTCCGGCTAGAGCCTGACCTGTCGGCATTAGCCCTTGAGTCAAATTGAGCACCCCACGAGGTAATCCGACCTCGTGCCACAAACCCACGATATATTCGGCCGTTTGTGGGGTTAACTCCGACGGCTTAAACACCACAGTATTGCCCGCCAACAATGCGGGGATAATATGTCCATTCGGCAAGTGTCCGGGAAAATTATAGGGACCAAAAATCGCCAAGACTCCCAATGGACGGTGACGCAACACCGTGCGCCCCTCGGAGAGCTGATGGGTTGTCTCGCCGCTGCGCTCTTTATACGCCTGCAAAGAGATGGCAATCTTGGCTTTCATTGCTACCACTTCCGTTAAGCTTTCCCACAAGGGTTTTCCCGTTTCTGTCGCGATCAGCGCCGCCAACTCCGCTTTGCGCATTTCCAGTAAATCAGCAAAACGGGATAAATAGTCAAAACGATCCAACAGCGGTAACGCTCGCCAAAGCGGAAAAGCTTTGCGGGCTGCCGTCACCGCAGCCTCAACTTGGTTATCATCAGCGGCATGACCGTGCCATATTTCTGCCTGAGTAAACGGATTGAGGGAGTGAAAAGGCTCGCCAACACCAGGACCCCATGCACCATCAATATAATGTGTCGTCATCTTGACTCCTTACTAGACAGCCAACAAGCGGACGCTATCGCCCGCTTCAACTTGCAATGCTTGCGCAACAGCCGCTGACATAATTGCACGGTTCGACTCCGAATCGAGTGCCACCTTGGCAACCGTGGCGCGGAAGCCTTCAAAACGACCATTACACAACAAGTAGTCTTGATTGCTATTGTGCTCACCAATATCCACACTAGCCCGAAATGAGCGCCGCACCGATTCAATATGTCGACGCGCACACTCTACCGTCGGACCACCATCAAAAATATCGACATAGCCACGGCACGAAAAGCCCTCTTGTTCGAGCAAACGTAGCGCGGGAAGCGTGTTGCTATGCACTTGCCCTATCACGGCCTGTGCTTCTGGACTCAGCAAGTTGACATAGATCGGTAACTTCGGCATTAAATCGGCGATAAACCCTTTCTTGCCAATGCCGGTTAAATGATCCGCTAATGTAAAATCTATCGAGAAGAAATGCTCCTTCAGCCACGCCCAAAATGGAGAATTTCCCTCGGCATCTGATACCCCGCGCATCTCCGCAAACACCGTGTCGGAAAAGCGTTCAGGGTGCTCAGCCAGCAGTAAAAAACGGCATTTAGACATTAACTTGCCGTTTAAACCCTGACGCCACGCTGGCTTTAGAAAAAGGGTGCAGATCTCAGTACACCCCGTGTAGTGATTACCCAGCGTTAGTACCTCTACAACATTATGTACCCCTAACTTCGGTGACGCATGCACCACCTTAGAGAGGTGGTAGCTATAAAATGGCACATCAAGCCCTATCGCAGCTTCAATCGCCGTTGTTCCGACAACCTCCCCTGTCTCCGTCTCTTCTGCGACCATTAAATAACCTTCATTGCCGGGCTGAGTGACCTGCTTGGTAAAGCTGTATACCGAGTGAGCAATTCGATTACGCAGTAACTCTTCACTGACTGGCAGTGACGTAAAACCGTGTCCCGACGCCTTAGCACACGCTAACAGCGCTGGGTAATCACTTTCCATTATCGGTCGTACCACTAACATGGCCTCTCTCCCGTCGTTTTGTTTTACATCCTCAAATCACACCTAATCACTTCAGCTCACCAACAACGTTGCCTTTAACTAACGGGATGACTACCCCGCCTCCACCAGTTTAGCGATAGCAGCTTCTAGTTTCTCTAACCCCAGCTCAACCTCTTCTTGCGTGATCACTAATGATGGCGTAAAACGCACCACATTTGGCCCAGCGACGAGCACCAATAAGCCTTGCTCCCCTGCCGAGACTAAGATGTCACGCGCCCGACCTTGCCAGTCCGCATTAAGAACCGCTCCTAACAGTAACCCTTTGCCACGGATCTCTTCGAATAGCCCAAACCGTTGATTGATCCGCGCCAACCCTTGACGGAACCACTGTTCTCTTTCCTTCACGCCATCTAGCACCTCTGACGTGCTGGTAATATCAACCACCGCTTGAGCGACGGCACACGCTAAAGGGTTGCCCCCATAAGTTGACCCATGCGTACCGACGGTAAAATGCTGTGCTAGTGCGTCGGTGGTCAGCATCGCTCCAATCGGAAACCCTCCCCCGAGCGACTTCGCCGTGGTTAATATATCCGGCGTTACCCCAATCCCCTGGTAGGCATAAAAGTCACCCGTTCGGCCGTTCCCCGTCTGCACCTCATCAAAAATTAACAACGCATTATGCTGATCACACAAGGCTCTGACTCCGGCAATGAATGCCGAATCAGGAGAAATAACCCCCCCTTCACCCTGTAATGGTTCCATAATGACAGCACAAGTTTGGTCAGAGATGGTTGCTTTAAATGCGTCTAAGTCATTATAGGTAATATGTGTAATATCTTGCGGTTTAGGGCCAAAACCATCCGAATAAGTACTTTGTCCACCGACGGTGACAGTAAAGAAAGTACGCCCATGAAAGCCCTGCTTAAAAGCAATAATTTCTGATTTCTGTTCACCATAACGCTCCACCGCCACCCGACGTGCCAACTTCAGTGCCGCTTCGTTGGCCTCTGCGCCTGAATTGGCGAAAAAGACCTTATCAGCAAAACTCAGCGAGGTCAGGGTATGCGCCAAACCTAAAGCTGGCTCGTTCGTCATTACATTACTGACATGCCATAACTTTTGGCTCTGCTCGTGCAATGCTTTGACCATCGCTGGATGACAATGCCCTAAACAACTCACCGCGATCCCACCGGCGAAATCAAGATAGTGGCTACCGTCTTGGTCCCACACATTCACACCTTCACCGCGTACAGGGATTATCTGCATTGGTGCATAGCAAGGCACCATCACCTCATCAAACAGGCTTCTTTTTATCGGCTGTTCCATCTTATTTCTCCTTACCTGTATCGCTGGCTTACGATCAGTATTTACCTTATTTCCATCACTTCAATGTGCATTGTCTCAACAGTGACGAGCCAAAAAGACTAAAAAGTCAATAAATATGTATTTTTATGCAGATTAACAAAAAAAAGGCAACAAGATAAAGAGAAGAGAGTAAGTTTCTTCTTAGGATGAGAAAAATGTCTGTAAAAGAAAGATGCATAATCTTTCTTTTATCTATAAAACAAGAAAAGAGAGAGAAGATGTTTGAAAGGTGATAATGATCAGCTTTTCATGCGCAGAAAGTTTTCAAGTAGCTCATGCCCTTGCTCGGTTAAAATACTTTCTGGATGAAATTGCACGCCACACAGTGCCAGCGTTTGATGCTGAATACCCATAATTTCCGCCGGCTCGCCCTCCTCGTTCACCGTCCAAGCGGTTATATCGAAGCAATCGGGTAAGTTTTCCACCACCAAAGAGTGGTAACGCGTAACGGTAACAGGCAAGTTCAAATCCGAAAATAGCCCGCTATCCGTATGATAAACCGGTGATGTCTTACCATGCATCGGAGTGCGAGCACGAACCACATCGGCACCAAACACTTGTGCAATTGACTGATGCCCTAAACAGACACCCAAGATGGGTAATCGCCCAGCAAAGTGGCGAATGGCATCGAGTGAGATGCCGGCTTCGTTTGGAGTACAAGGGCCTGGGGATATCACCAAATGAGAGGGAGCGAGAGCTTCTATTCCTGCCAGATCAATCTCATCATTACGTATCACGTTTACGTCAACCCCTAACTCACAGAAGTACTGATATAGGTTGTAAGTAAACGAGTCATAGTTATCAATTATCAGGAGCATACACACCACAATGCCTGGCTTTTAGAGAAGCGCATATTGTGCAGACTCCACACAGAAAGGCAAGGGTTTCACTCTGGTATAAAAAAAGCCACGCAATCGCGTGGCTTATCTTGGCATGTTCCTGCGATTATGGGCGTGGAACAAAACCCACCGCAGCGTAGACTTTCTTCAGTACTTCTGCTGCTCGAGCTGAGGCTTTTTCAGCGCCCGAACGCATGACTTCATCCATATACGCGCGATCAGCACGAATACGTTGATATTCCGATTGTACTGGCTCGAGCATCGCTACTAACGCCTGCCCTAGGTCTTTCTTAAATGGCCCATACATTTCCACACCCGCATACTGCGCTTCAATCTCAGCGTAGCTTTGCCCTGTTGCGGCAGAGTAAAGGCTCATCAAATTAGAGATGCCAGCTTTGTTCTCGATGTCGTATGCGATACGTGGTGGCGTCTCGGTATCCGTTTGTGCTTTGTTGATCTTTTTAATGATAGACTTCGGATCTTCCAGCAACGTAATCACGTTTTTGCGGTTATCATCCGACTTTGACATCTTTTTAGTCGCATCTTGCAGGCTCATCACACGTGCATTCACTTCTGGAATGTATGGTTCAGGCACAACAAAGGTATCACCATAGATGTTGTTAAAGCGTGTCGCGATATCACGCGCCAGTTCTAAATGTTGCTTTTGATCGCTACCAACTGGAACCTGATTGGCGCCATAAAGTAGGATATCCGCCGCCATCAGCACTGGATAACCAAACAGGCCAACGTTAACGTCATTTGCGTAACGTTGCGACTTATCTTTAAACTGCGTCATACGACTCAATTCACCCATCTGGGTATAGCAGTTTAGTATCCAAGCTAATTGTGCATGCTCTGGTACATGGGACTGCACAAACAGGGTGCTTTTTTCTGGGGTTACACCAACGGCTAAACAGATAGCCAATGCGTCCAAGGTCGCTTCATATAGCGCCTTTGGATCTTGACGTACTGTCACTGCGTGTAAATCAACAACACAATACTGGCAATCATAGTCATCTTGCATCTGTTCCCACTGACGCAACGCACCCAGATAGTTACCAATACTTAATTCACCAGAAGGCTGGACGCCACTTAAAACAATGGGTTTAGTCATGCAAGTTCCTATTTCGTTTATTTTGGCTAATCATTTCTATGCTGGGAAACACCCAAACTGTACTACTGTCCTAGTTTAACGGTATCGCGCAGCTGACTAAAGTGTTCTAGGACAATATTTGGTTCACTTTGCGAGATTGGCTCGCCGTGATTGTACCCATACGTTAATCCAATCACCGGGCAACCCGCGTTTTTAGCCGCTAAGACATCATTTTTGGAGTCGCCAACCATCAATAGCTGCTCAGCAGACAACTGATGCTTTTCCAGTAACCAATGAAGTGCCATTGGGTTAGGTTTCTTCTCTGTTAACGTATCACCACCAATAACATCACTAAAAAAGTGGTCGATACCTTGCTGCGCCAACACTTTAGGCACAAACTGGGAGGGCTTATTGGTGACCAAGGCAAGCGTAAAACCTTGCTCATAGAAATACGCTAGTGTTGATTTAACCCCTTGATATAGCTCCGTCCCTCGATGCCCTGTGGCAGAGTATTCAACATCAAAGGCTTTACGCACCTGAGCATGCAAAGCACTGTCAAGATCGGTTGCTGGGGTTAACGATTGGCTCATTCCACGTGCAACGAGCACATCAGCACCATTGCCTATCCACGCTTTAACCTGCTCGACTGTCGCTCCCGGCAAGGAGAACGCACGTAACGCCCTATCTAAGCCAATCGCAAGATCAGGTACGCTATCAAGCAGCGTACCATCAAGATCAAATGCAATCAGACGAATCCCTTCAATTGACATCGTATTATCCGTTGACTTTGCCGAGCTCTGCACGCATTTCATCAATCGCCGTTTTGTAATCTGGCTGATTGAAGATGGCCGAGCCTGCAACAAACATATCCGCCCCTGCTTCTGCAATCTCACGAATATTATCGGCCTTCACTCCACCATCGATTTCTAAACGGATATCACGGCCCGACGCATCGATACGACGACGCACTTCGCGCAGCTTATCTAACGTCCCTGGAATAAATGACTGCCCGCCAAATCCTGGGTTAACCGACATGAGTAGAATCAAATCCACTTTATCGATCACATAATCCAAGACATGCAATGGTGTTGCCGGGTTAAACACAAGCCCGGCTTGGCAGCCGTGTTCTTTAATGAGCTGCAAGGTACGATCTACGTGCTCAGATGCTTCAACATGAAACGTAATCATACTCGCGCCTGCTTTAGCAAAATCAGGAATGATACGGTCGACAGGCTTGACCATTAGGTGTACATCAATTGGTGCAGTGATGCCATAATCACGTAACGCTTGGCATACTGGCGCACCAAACGTTAGGTTGGGTACGTAATGGTTATCCATTACATCAAAATGCACCACGTCTGCACCGGCAGCCAGTACTTTTTCAACGTCTTCGCCTAAACGGGCAAAGTCGGCAGATAATATGGATGGCGCAATAAGAAAATCTTTCATGTCTGGTCTCTTGTAGGGTAGGCATACGTTTTCGTGGCGCAATTCTACCCGATATCACAACAAAAAGGATACCCTCTCGTCATGGACAAAAATAGAAAGTCATCACGATGGTGGCAGATAATGCTCAGCGTCTTCGCTGCGTTGATTGGTGTGCAATCCGATAAAAAGCGACAACACGACTTCAACCAACACAGCCCCATTCCATATATTGTGATCGGCATTATGATGATCGCTTTCTTCACGCTCGGCTTGGTTCAGATTGTGAAGTATGTCATCAGCGGATAGGCAACATCGCCAGTCTATTCCACGATAGTACTGGCCTAACATACCGATAAGAAGAGGTAGGTAGATAGATGAATAATTATTCTTGAGGAGAAAATAGCGCTAACAACTCATCAACCTTGTTGCGACCGCTGCCATTACGGCTAATCGTACGCTTCACCTTTACCACAGAGAGATCGGCACCATGATAGAGCCGACGAGTTAACGCCGTATCATGGTTTGAGATCAACACCGGAATTTTCTTACGTCTCGCCGCCTCTTCTGCACAGTCTGCCAATCGCGCTTGATCGTCTAAGCTAAAACCATTCCCAGCATAAGAGGTAAAATTAGCCGTTGTTGATAGCGGAGCATACGGTGGATCACAGTAGATAACACTGCCTTTACGGGCGCGTTTGAAGGTTTCAGTGTACCCTTCACAAATGAACGTTGCTTGTTTCGCCTTTTCGGCAAAAAATTCCAACTCACGGTGCGGGAAATACGGCTTCTTATATGAACCGAATGGAACATTAAAACCACCTTTCTTATTGTAACGGCATAAGCCATTAAAGCCGTGGCGGTTCATGTATAAAAAGTAAAGCGAGCGCGTATAAGGATCCTGAGTTTGATTAAACTCTTTACGAATCGCGAGATAAGTCTCTTTTTGATTATATTCAGGGGTAAACATCTTTTGAGCGTCTTCAATAAAACGCTCAGAGTCATGTTTAACGATATTATACAGATTGATCAAATCTGGATTAATATCCGCCAATAAGTAGTGCTGATAGTCCGTGTTTAAAAACACGGAGCCAGCACCGACAAATGGCTCAATCAATTTCGTTGACTCGGGAAGGTGGCGACGAATGTCCTCAACCAGCGAATACTTGCCGCCAGCCCACTTCAGGAATGCGCGATGCTTTTTCATTTAAGCTCTTCCACCACCAACAAAACACAAAAGGAGGCGGATTGTACCCTATTTTTCACCATCTCTCAGCGTTAATTTACTTGTTCTATCTCAGTATGAATCTGACGGTAAGCCTTTACCCAAGGCTGCACCGCTTGCGCTTTGGCTGGCAGTCTATTTATCGCTGTTCTTGCCAGCTCTACGCTTGCATATGCGCCTGTCACCACAATATACCAAGTTTCACCATTGCGCAGCGTTTGGTACACACTGGCATCATCCGACATTTCAATACTCTCAATAAACTGCGCGGTAGCAGATAACGAGCGCATCGCCGCTAACTGCAATGCATAGTTAGATGGTGCAATCGCACTTAGCTCAGCGTCAGAAAGGACTAGCTCAACGGGATCTGCTGCCATCTCATCCACAACAACAGCTTCTTGCTCGCTCACTTGCGCTGCTAACGCCTCATCTACATCCAGCGTTACGGCTTCTATAGCAGGCTTAATCTGTTGCTCAATGCTCGTCGCAACAGCTAAACGCCCATCTCCTCCCATTTCCTGCTCAGTGATGATCGAGTCCACCACCTCACCAGGCAAAACAACCCGATCGCGATCATCTTTACGCCCAACAGTCATTCCATCGCTAAATAACTCCGGTGGCATCGGTTTGGTATCTTCGACACCATCAACGATGACGGTAGAAGTGGTTGGTTTTGTCTCTTTAAAGTCCGGCAGCGCAACTGAGTTACCCGGCTGGCTTTTCACATTATCTATTTCCATCGGCCCATCTTCATCAAGTACCGATATCACTTGTGGGTCACTTTGACCATTGGTTGGGAAAAACCAAAACACCACGCTAGCACCGAGAATAAGCAGCAAGGTAAATAGTAATGCAAGTGAAGACAATGAACGCGATGACGACGTTGACATCTCTACTTTCTCCTGATGAAGTAGTCCAATAATGGAGCCGGGGAAGGCAGCGGTAGCTGCAAGTTGCATTTTAATGATGCGTCGCACATTTGCGTCGGAGCGTAAATGCGTCAACATTAGTTCAGTAAAGTGGTGTGCTTCTGCCTCGTCGAATGGGAGTAACTCCACCTCGACAGGCAACATACCCTGTCCATGTGAGGCTTGGCTTAAATACTTATCCAATCGCCCCATTAACGAAAACAGTAAGACATTGACCTGCCCAACACCATCACGTTGTACCTCTTGTACTAACGCCAATAACTCGGCGACGAGAACTGGACTTAGTCGATGCGCATCATCAATAACCAGCAGCAGCTTTTCAGCCTGCGGCGAGTGCAAATGGCAGATACTTTGCGCCAAACTGTCTTGTTCATTAAATACCGCGCCGCGATACAATTGCTCTAATAAGATCCGTCGATGCTGTTCATCACTCTGTTGAGGATGACAAATTAACAGTGCCTTTCGAGACTGAGGAAACGCCCAATGGCTAAGATATTGTTGGGAAATAAAAGACTTACCGGCCCCCTCGGGCCCAGTAACTTGAATAAGGTTAGAACTAAAACGAGTGAGGAATTGCAGTCGGTGCAAAATGTGGTTTTGACTCTCCAATTCCACTGGCGGCAGGCATACTGCTGCACTCATAACAACACCCTCTAACTGGCGTCGATAACCCGACGTAAGACATCTTCACTAACGCCAGCGATAACATCGGCTCCACCAATTTGATTCGGTAAGATAAACCGAACCTGTCCCGCCAGCACCTTTTTATCACGCGCCATGTGGCGCATAAAGGCATCAAATGTCATAGTATCAGGTTTATGAATAGGGAGCTGTGCATCGCGTAGCAATTGTTCGATGCGCTGCACATCTTCAGCAGAAAGTCGGTCCATCTCATGCGCAGTCTGTGCTGCCATCATTATTCCAACACTAACAGCTTCGCCGTGTAGCCAATTGCCATAACCCATTTCGGCTTCAATCGCATGACCAAAAGTATGACCCAAGTTAAGCAGGGCGCGAACACCCGACTCTCGCTCGTCCATCGCCACCACTTCCGCCTTAATTTGGCAACAACGATGAATCGCATAGCTGAGCGCGGCTTGCTCCAGCGCGACTAAACGTTGCATGTTATTTTCCAGCCAGACGAAAAAGTCACGATCAGCAATAATGCCATATTTAATCACTTCAGCCATGCCTGCCGCGAACTCACGTGCGGGCAATGTACTTAAGCAATCAGTATCAATAATGACACGACGAGGCTGATAAAAGGCACCAATCATATTTTTACCTAAAGGATGATTGACTGCCGTTTTTCCGCCTACCGATGAATCAACTTGAGACAATAAGGTCGTTGGCACTTGAATAAAATCAACACCACGATGAAAACTGGCCGCAGCAAAGCCCACCAAATCACCAATAACCCCACCACCTAAAGCGACCAATAGCACATCACGACCCAAATTGCGTTCGAGCAAGAAGGTCATAATCGTATTGAACGTCTCAAGTGTTTTGTATTGTTCACCATCCGGCAGAACTAACCGATGCACCTTCCTAGCATGGGAAGCCAAGGTGGTTTCTAGCTTATCTGCATACAGCGGTGCCACCGTGTCATTACTGATCACCACAACTTGGCGCTCAGTAACAACATCAAACAGTGACGAGTGAGAGAACAGCCCAGTATCAATAAAGATTGAATAGCTTCTCTCTGCAAGACTAACGCTTAACCGTTCCATGGTATGCCCTATTTATGAGTGGAATTAACGCTCTTCCAGCATTTTAATAATTTGGTTAGCAACGACTTTTGCGCTTTGCTCGTCGGTGCGTACCACGTAATCTGCCACTTCTTGATATAACGGATTACGCTCTTCAGCCAAGGCTTCCAATACCTCGCGCGGTTGATCAGTTTGCAGTAGCGGACGCTTTTTATCACGTTGGGTTCGCGCTAACTGCTTTTCAATGGTCGTTTCTAAATAAACAACCACGCCTCGAGCTGACAAACGGTTACGATTATTCTTGCTCTTAACAGAGCCACCACCCGTTGCCAGCACAATGCCTTGCTCTTGAGTTAGGTCATCGATTACGCCTTCTTCACGAACGCGGAAACCCTCTTCACCTTCTACATCAAAAACCCAGCTGATATCGGCACCTGTGCGCTCTTCAATTACAGTATCTGAGTCAAAAAACTCCATATGTAATTGTTGCGCCAAATGACGACCAATTGTGCTTTTACCAGCGCCCATCGGGCCTATCAGGAATATATTTCTTTTCTCAGCCATGTTTAGCAATTTACGTGCGGTTAAATCAAAAAGTCTGCTCGCGAGCTGTAGCTAGCTCGGAACACCATATCCTCACAATTAATTTCGTGATCAGACCGCGAATTATCTCAGGTGTCAGGGGCAATTTGCAATAGCTAGAGCCTGTTTATCTTATCGGTTGCGGTTTTGCTTCCGATAAGACAAATAGACTCAGCTCAAGAACATAAAGAAAGGTATTTAAATCAACAGTATATCTATTTAGCTACTATCTGTGGTGTCACAAAAATCAACATCTCACGCTTTTGAATACTTTCCGAGTCACGACGGAATAGGCGTCCAACCGCCGGTAAATCACCAAGTAATGGCACTTTATCGGAACTCTTGATCGTTGCATGTTGGAAAATACCACCGAGAACGACCGTCTCTCCATCTTCCACCATCACCTGAGTATCAATACGGCGAGTGCTTATCGATACCGCTTCCCCAAAGCCAGTTTTCACCGTTTCTCCAGGGGTGTCTTGCGTCACCTCTAGATCAAGGATCAATCGCCCATCCGGAGTAATCTGAGGAATAACGCGCAAACTGAGTACCGCTTTTCTAAATGCAATGGTTGCAGCCCCACTGGACGCGGCCTCAAGGTAAGGGATTTCTGTTCCCTGCTCGATATACGCAGGCTTTTTATTGACGGTCATTAGGCGCGGGCTTGATACAATTTCCGCTTTATTTTCCGCTTGCAATGCCGACAACTCGAGATCCAGCAGCAAATTCTTACCCAGCTTGGCCACCGTAAAAGCAATGCTCGATGCACGTGAATCTGTCGCGCCCAAATTGACACTCATGTAGTCATCAACCGTAAACTCTTCATCAGGATCAAGTCGCCCTTGATGAAACATATTGGTTTCAATATTCGAGCCCGCAGTGAAGCTGCCATTGTTATTGAAAAAGCCCCAACGAACACCAAGTTCAGACAAATCCCCTTCATCAACAGAAACAATACGCGCCTCAATTTGTACCTGGCTAATCGCCACGTCCAAACTTTCGACCAGCTCAGCGATACTGTCCAATTGCTCTGGTACATCTCTTACAATCAAGGTATTGGTTCGTTCATCAGTACTGATCGCGCCGCGAGCTGACAACAATGAAACACTGTCCTCTTCGCCAACCAACAATGCTGCAATATCACTCGCTTTAGCAAAGTTAATCGCAAACAAGCGTGTCTCCAATGGCAACAAGCTCTCTTCAATTTGTTTTGCTTCCAACGCCAATTGCTCTGATGCTGCTAATTCAGCCTTCGGCGCTACCAGCACCACATTGCCTTCAACGCGCTTATCTAGACCACGCACTTGCAAAATCAAGTCCAGCACCTGCTCCCATGGCACACCATCAAGGCGCAAAGTGACATTGCCTTGCACACTATCAGACACAACAAGGTTAAAGTCATTGTAGTCAGCGACCAACTGCAGCACATTTCGCACAGGAATATCTTGGAAGTTAATCGAGATAGGCTCACCGGTATAGACGACCTCTTCCTCGACAGGTTCAACGGTCGTCTGCAACGCTTTTACCATTAGCTCTAAGCGGCTACCGACCAATTGATAGTCGTATTCGTAGCCCTCTCGCGCCTCCAATACGATGCGTGCGCCATCTTCCAACATGAAAGTTTCAATCTGGTTCACGACGGTCGCAAAGTCGTTTACATCCAGAATATACAGTAAATGGTTGGGCAAGCTCGTATTTAGAATATCAACCTGTAGCGATTTTTTGCGTCGCTCAACATTGACAATTGTCTGCGGACTCGCAAAATCGACCACCATGACACCATACCCCTCAGCATGACGACGATAGTCAATATTTTCGATCTGATTAGAGAGCGGTAGCCCATTTTGTGTTGACACCGTCTCGGTATTTACATCGGTCGTCCCAGCAGTAGCATGACCTATCATACCGGCCAGCATAAACAGTGCTAAAAACCCGTGGCCTAACCGCTCGCGCCATGAACGCTGCCGCATGGTACTCTTTCCCGCGTTTTTATAAAATTCCATTTGTTTACTCACACTTCCTATCATTGCGACACACTCACAGGCTGATTAACTGCCAGTTTTAATGAACGTTGTTGCCAACAACCTAAACCATCTGGAAGGCTCTCTTGAACCTCAATGCCAAAGGCATCTACCACCTGAACCAGCCCCCGGTTAAGCCCCATAAATTGCCCGGTTTTTATTCGCTCCAGCTTACCTTCTGGCGTTTGAATCAGCGCCCAGCGATCGGATTTATCACCAATCACGCCCTTAACCGCCAAGGTATCTAACGAATACTGCTCTAACGACTCGGGGTGACGAGCCATATTCGGTTGCCAACAGTCTGTTACCGCAGTATTCGCAACCAAACGCGTTGCGACTGGCTTGGCAAACGGTTGCCGTTCTGTTGTCACCTCATAAGCCAATGGGGTATAGGTAAACTCCAACGGGAGCGCTTCCACTTTTGCCGTTGCTCGGGCGCGAATCTGTTTCACCAACGGAGCAATAGGTTCATTATTCGCGCGACAACCAGATAGCAGCACGACGGCACAGAGAAGCCCGAAACCGAATCCGCGTCGTGCTAACGGCTTCAAATAAGAGATATCACAACTTTTCACGCTCAACCTCCGATAAGAAACGATAGGTTTTTGCAGCGACCTGCATGCGCAGTTCTTCCTCATTGCGCCCTAAACTAAAGTCATGCAAACTCACCAAACGAGGCATGGCGGCGATAGCGGCGCTAAACTCACCCAATTTGTTATAGCCACCGGAGATAGACAGGCTCAATGGGATTTCCTCATAATCATCTTGTTGAATTCGATTAGCCCAATCGATACGGTGGAATGCCAGCCCATGCTCGACGCCAATCTCATTCACGCCAGAGACTAATGATGCTAACTCCTGCTCCGCGGGTAACTGCGTTAATACACGCTCATAGCGCGCTTGCAGCAAGGCTATTTGCTCTTCCAATAACGGAATAGCGGCAACTTGATTACTCTTCGCCCGTAGCTGTTGATGTAGGGTCATTTCGTGCTCTTTTAGTTGATCTAAGGTGATCAGCTCCGGCCGCACCCAATAAAAAAAGCCGCCAACACAAAGCACGATACTCAGCAGAAAGATAACAATGGCTTGTGCTGCAATTGGCCACTGTAAAATTTCATCAAACTCTAACTCCCGCCAATCACTCATCAGAGTCCTCCTGTATCGATGTGATCCATTCAAATGAACTTCTGAATGCTATCTGTTGTGACGCAGCACTCTGCTTTTCAGTGATAATGGAGTGCATAATCAAATTATTGATATGGCTATTGGCTTCACCATTGGCAAGGAAATTAGCGAGTTGTGCATTGCTATCCGCCAATCCACGCAACTCAACACGACTGCCATCTACAGACAGCTGCTCAAGGTAGACGCCTTCAGGAACCAGTTTCGGAAATAAATTAAGCAACGCCGTCACTTGGTTACGCTGCTGCTGGATGTTATTGATAACACGCACACGCCGTAGCAGTTCACTGCGCTGCTGGTTCATGGCAGGCACTTTGGCGAGCTGATAATCCAACATGCGGATTTCTTGTTCAAACGCTTGGTTCCTATGCTGCTGAACCCGTAGCTGACCTGTTGCGTAGTTATGCGTGCCATAAATAAGCGCACCACTCAGCATAATTGAGCCGAACAACAGTGCTTTGAAGCGTTGCTGATGCTGCTGTTGTTGCCATTCGCGCCAAGGGAGAAGGTTAATTTTAATCATGCCTGCAGCCCTCTTAATGCCAGCCCAGCCGCGAGGCCAAAGCGACTATAGTTCTGCTCTGGATAGGCTTGCGTTGACTTTTCATGGCAACGCAATACGGTAAATGGATCGGCCCATTGCACTGGCATCTCCAGCTCTCTTGCGAGTAACTCATTATCAAGTAGATTGTTCGCCCCCCCCGATAACCAAATACCATTTAACGGCGTTTGAGGGTGCGTTGAGTTATAGAGCTGAATTTGACGTCGAAGTTGTTCGGCAAGTTGCTGCATCAGGCGCTGACACAGCATGACATCAGGATGCTGCCAATCAAAGTGCGGGCTACCTAATGCAACTTGCGCAACCGCAACTGGCATTTCACGTCGGTAGAACTGCGAGCCACTGACACCAACACAGAAATCACTCTGCTTCATTCCAATATCAACCACTGCCCAGTTTTGCGGCGTCGGTAACGCTGCCTGCTGTGCATCCGCGAGCCAAATCAACCCATGTGACTTCAACTCCATGACAGAGGGGCGAAGCTTGGCTTTATTTAACGCTGTAATACGGCCTGCAATAGTCTGTTTACGGCAAGCGTAAACTTGATACGCTGTGCTGGTGGTGGTCGATGTCGACTCCCCCATATCAACAGCAAAATAGTCTAATTGCAGATCCTCAACCGGAAATGGCGATGAGGTCGCTAATGCTTGGTGGACAGCAATATGTTTCTCTTGCTCAGACAGTTGCTGATCTAAGTGAACCACTTTACTGATAACTGCACTATCAGGTAATGCCATACTGACACGACGCGCCCGCTTGGGGATAGCACGCTTAATTTGACGCAATTCTGACAACAAAATATTGTGATCAACACTATGCTGGTCGTTAAGTATGGGTGTAGAAAGCACCTGCTCTTCAAAAGCCAACACAACCGGCTGTCGTTTGCGTAGTTCTATCACCACCATTTTGATACTGAAATTACCAATATCTAAGCCGATGCTGAGAGGGTTTAATAACATGTCGGGAACCGCTCCTATGTTCGCGATATATGAAAACGAACTCTTTCGCGTTCACTCCATCTAATGGTGTGAATTTATTTATTATTTTTGTTCGAGTAATCTTTATACTATGGTCTTACTACTTAATAACCTTCGAACAAAGGCGTAACGGGAATTCTCAAGTGAAGTTCATAAAGCGATTGATGTGGGTTGCAGTGTTTTGCATTTTTCTTGGAGTCGGTACAATTTTTGGCTTCTACCTTTACGTGAAGCCAGAACTGCCCGATGTGGCGACGTTAAAAGATGTTGAACTGCAAACACCAATGCAAGTTTACAGTCATGATGGCAAGCTCATGGCGCAGTTTGGCGAGAAGCGTCGCGTTCCTGTCACTATGGATGAAATTCCACAGCCTTTAATTGACGCCTTACTGGCGACGGAAGATACCCGCTTCTATACCCATTACGGTATCGACCCTATTGGCATTGCTCGCGCAGCCATCGTTGTGGCTGCATCGGGGAGTGCCAAACAAGGCGCCAGTACCATCACCCAGCAACTGGCACGAAACTTCTTCCTCAGTAACGAGAAGAAGATAATGCGGAAAATCAAAGAGATTTTCATCGCTATTCATATTGAACAATTGCTGACCAAAGATGAGATCCTTGAACTCTATTTTAATAAGATCTATCTCGGTCATCGTGCTTACGGCATTGGTGCTGCGGCACAGGTTTATTATGGTAAAACGCTCGATCAGCTTACCCTCAGTGAGATGGCAACCTTAGCTGGTCTGCCAAAAGCGCCGTCAACCATGAACCCAATCTACTCGGTAGATCGCGCGACTTTCCGGCGTAATGTTGTACTTCGCCGCATGCTGGATGAAAAACACATTTCTCAATTTGAGTTTGAGCAAGCAAGGGCGGAGCCTGTTGTTGCCCGTTATCATGGTGCCGATATCGAACTCAGTGCCGCATATTTCTCTGAATATGCCCGTGCCTGGATGTTTGAACGCTACGGTGAAGAGGCTTACACCTCTGGGTATCGTATCTATACAACGGCAAACAGCACACTACAGCAGGCAGCACAGCAAGCGAGCATCGATAACCTGCTTCGTTATGACCAGCGTCACGGCTATCGTGGTGCGATTACGTCATTATGGGGCGAAGACGACGAGCCTGCCGATGAAGAAGCAATCCGTCGCGCGCTACGTCAACAGCCGACTTACGGCGCACTACGTGCGGCGGTGGTAACGGAGGTCACAGAGCAAGACGCAACCGTGATGACCCGTAACGGCGAACAAATCACCTTAGATTGGGATGCGATGAAATGGGCTCGTCGCTTCATTACCGATGATCGTCAAGGTCCGGCTCCAAAAGTAGCGACTGAAATTCTCACCGCGGGAGACGTTATTTATATCGCCCCACAAGAAGATGAATGGGTATTGAGCCAAGTTCCTGTTGCCAACACCGCATTTACTGCCATCTCACCGAACGATGGCGCAGTCCTCGCGATGGTTGGCGGGTTCAATTTTGTTCACAGTAAATTTAACCGAGCAACCCAATCAATTCGACAAGTCGGTTCAAGCATCAAACCTTTCATCTACTCTGCTGCAATCGATGAAGGCATGACATTAGCAACCCTGATTAATGATGCGCCAATCAACCGTTGGGATCAAAGCATGGGGGTTGCTTGGCGGCCAAAAAACTCACCAGCCACCTACAACGGTCCAACCCGGGCTCGAATCGGTTTAGCAACATCGAAAAACGTGATGGCAGTTAGAGTGCTACAACGTGTGGGGCTGGATGACACTATTGATTATTTAACCAAGTTTGGCTTTAAGCGTGATGACCTTCCACGCGCAGAAGCAATCGCTTTAGGGGCCGGCAGTTTAACCCCGCTTGAGATGTCGCAAGGGTTCGCGGTCTTTGCCAATGGCGGCTATTTTGTTGAGCCATACTTCATTGAACGGGTTGAAGATGCGGTTGGCAATGTCTTATATGAAGCCCAACCGACTCAGGTCTGTCGTGACAACTGTGACCCTCAACTAAGCGCAGAAGCACAGTTAAGCTCACTGTTTGGCGTGGAAGAAGATCTGTTAGAAAATAGCACAGACGACATACCCCAGCACGCGCCTCAAGTGATCAGTGAACAGACGGCGTTCTTGGTACGCGAAATGTTAGAGAGCAATGTCTGGGGCGGCGGAGACTGGCGCCATGGCAGTGGTTGGAACGGCACAGGTTGGCGGGCTCAAACCTTACGCCGCCGCGATATTGGCGGCAAGACAGGAACCACCAATGACTCCAGAGATACCTGGTATTCTGGTTATGGACCGGGCGTCGTCGCAACCGTTTGGGTTGGTTTTGATGATCATAGCCGCCGTTTAGGCCGCACCAGCCTTAACTCTAACCTTGGCGATGGTCAAACCGTCGGCGGTGCCGCGGGTGCCAATACCGCTCAGCCGGCATGGGTCGACTTTATGCGCACCGCACTGGCAGATACGCCAGTACAGCGTAAACAGATCCCTGACAATATCAGCCGTGTGCGCATTGACCGTGATTCTGGGCTATTAACCCCGCGTAGCGATCACACCACAATGTTTGAGTATTTCCTCGAGGGCACCGAACCCACTGAACTGGTAGATGAAACTGAAACTAGTATCTTTGAGTCTGGCGAAACCCTTCCCGCTGAAGAGCTGTTTTAAGCCAGCACATAAAAAACGGGGCTTGCCCCGTTTTTTATTTCAAGCAACCACTCGCTTGCATATGATGTTGCAATACATTAGCCAATTTTTCATAACGTGGCCGCAGTGGTGATCCTGGACGATAGGCTAACACAATCTCTCGACTCGGCTGTGGATCCACCAAGGGTAAATAATAAACCCCATCCCGCTCGCCATTCCCGGGCGTCGCCAAATGTGGCAGCAGTGTTAATCCCGCCCCAGCAGCAATCATATTACGCAAGGTCTCTAAGCTCGTGGCTTTAAAGCGTTCGTCCTCGTTTGCTCCTGCAGCAAAACAGAATCCCATCGCTTGATCCCTTAGGCAATGACCACTGCCTAGCATCAGTAACGTCTGCCCCGATAACGAGGATAAGGGTAACTTCTGTTGTAAACACCAAGGGTGCTCAACAGGCAGTGCTAGTACCATCGGCTCTGCATATAAAGGCAACTCAATAAAATGTTCCGTCTCCTTGACTGCCGCCAATATCAAGCAATCCAGTTTTCCGGTCTCTAGTTGCTCCACCAGCTGATGGGTCTGCCCCTCATGGAGAAATAGCTCTAAGTCAGGAAAGGCATCACGTAGCAAGGGTACAATGTGCGGCAACAAATAAGGGCCTACCGTTGGGATCAAACCAATATGAATTGGGCCCGCCATGCTCTCACCTTGCTGACTGGCGAGTTCTTGCAGTACTTTCACTTCCAGCAACACTTTTTGCGCCTGTGCAACTAACTGCATCCCAGAGTCAGTAAACATTACCTTGCGACTCGTTCGTTCGAGTAAGGTAAGGCCGAGTTCTCCCTCTAACTTACGAATCTGCCCACTCAGCGTTGGCTGGCTGACATGGCACGCTTCTGCGGCGCGTCGAAAATGACGCTGCTCGGCCAATGCCACCAGATATTCAAGATCGCGAATATTCATCGTTTCATCCATTGCAAAAAATAAGTACCGCAAGCAATAGCGCCTATCAAGGCCTTTAAGGTGACGTTAGTCCATTGCTCACCCTTGCCGATGATTCTCTCATAAAAAGCCCCTAATGCGGCATATTAACACCAGCAAGCGCAATTCAAAGCTCGTCGATACTGGTCACTTCAATAGTCACAGCCTATCAATTGTATAGCAACAAGCGATTGGAGCTATCTCACGAAAACAGCAATACTTACATCATCAACGCAGAGAACTGAATTCACTGCTTATCGCTTTAGAAGTAAAAGACAGGACAGCATTATGTTTACATCAAAAGAAGGCCAACAAATTCCAAGCGTTACTTTCCCGACCCGTGTCGGTGACCAATGGGTTAACGTCACGACTGATGAACTATTTACCAACAAAACGGTAATTGTCTTTAGCCTGCCAGGGGCTTTCACACCGACGTGCTCGTCAACTCACTTACCACGTTATAACGAACTGTCTTCAGTCTTTGCTGAACATGGTGTCGATGACATTCTATGTGTTTCGGTCAACGACACCTTTGTCATGAATGCTTGGAAAGCCGATCAAGAAGCTGACAACATTACTTTTATTCCTGACGGCAATGGCGAATTCACCAAAGGGATGGGCATGTTAACCAACAAGCACGACCTCGGCTTTGGCGACCGCTCATGGCGCTACAGCATGCTAGTGAAAAACGGCGTGGTCGAAAAAATGTTCATCGAACCTAATGAGCCAGGCGACCCATTCAAAGTCTCTGATGCCGATACGATGCTGGGCTATATTGCTCCAAACCACAAAGTACAAGAGTCGGTGACCGTTTTCTCCAAACCGGGCTGCCCATTCTGTGCCAAAGCAAAGCAACAGCTGATCGATAATGGCATTCAGTATGAAGAGGTCGTACTCGGTAAAGATGCCACCACGGTTAGCTTACGCGCCATTACTGGCCGCGACACGGTACCGCAAGTGTTTATTGGTGGACAACACATTGGTGGCAGCGAAGAGCTGGATACGTTCTTAAACCAATAAATTAACAACCTAACCATCACTTTCAGCGGGGATAGCCCCGCTAAATTTCCGCTTGATAAGAGAAATAAGCATGAAAAAAATATCTATTGATGTCGCCGTTATTGGTGGCGGAACCGCAGGACTTGGTGCTTATCGTGCAGCAAAAGAGCACACTAACAGCGTTGTGATGATTGAAGGCGGCCCATATGGTACCACCTGTGCCAGAGTTGGCTGCATGCCATCCAAGCTGCTCATTGCAGCAGCCGAAAGCGTTCATAACATAGAAAAAGCGCCTGCTTTTGGCATTCATCCGCAAGGAGAGATCTTGATCAATGGTCGTGAGGTCATGGAACGCGTTAAACGCGAGCGAGATCGCTTTGTCGGTTTCGTCTTGGAAAGTGTCGATGAGATCCCAGCAAACGATAAGATTCGAGGCTACGCCAAGTTTATCGATGACAACACGCTTATCATTGATGACCACACGATGATCGAGGCAAAACGTATCGTTATTGCAACGGGATCTCGGCCAGCCTATCCTGCCGCCTGGGATGAGTTAGGGGAACGCCTTGTCGTTAATGATGATATCTTTGACTGGGATGACCTGCCGCGATCGGTTGCCGTTTTTGGCCCTGGCGTTATCGGCCTAGAGCTTGGTCAGGCGCTAAAACGCTTAGGTGTCGATGTCATCATGTTTGGCCTCGGTGGGCAAGTTGGCCCATTGACCGACCCTGAAGTAATGGCCTATGCCAATCGTACGTTTAATGAAGAGTTTTATTTAGATGCCGATGTTAAAATAGAAAGCATGCAGCGCATCGATGATCGGGTTGAAATCCAGTATCTCGACAAACAAGGTCAGCTCGCTAGCAAACAGGTTGATTATGTGGTGGCTGCGACAGGCCGACGCCCCAACACTGACAAACTTAACATTGAAAACACCACAGTAGCGCTTGATACCAGAGGTGTTCCTATTGCCGACCACTTCACCTTGCAAACGTCCGTCAGTCATCTATTTATTGCTGGGGATGCCAGCAACCAACTGCCGCTTCTCCATGAAGCCGCCGATCAAGGTCGCATTGCTGGTGACAATGCAGGTCGGTTCCCTGATATCCGCGCCGGACTACGTCGCTCGAAGATTTCTGCCGTCTTCTCCGATCCGCAAATTGCCATGGTTGGTGAAAGTTACCATGATATAACGACCCGTTTAGGCGGATGTGGCTGCTTTACCACAGGTACCGTTTCATTTGAAAACCAAGGTCGATCACGGGTAATGCTGCGCAATAAAGGCTTACTTCATGTATATGGCGAACAAGGAACTGGGCGCTTTCTCGGTGCAGAGATGATAGGCCCGAATGCCGAACACTTGGCCCATCTGCTTGCGTGGGCCCATCAAAACCAGATGACTGTTTCGCAAATGCTCGACATGCCCTTCTACCACCCGGTGATCGAAGAGGGAGTACGAACAGCGTTGCGCGATCTCAATGCCAAGTTACACATAGGCCCAGAGATGATCAAACACTGCCTCGACTGCGGTCCTGGCTGTTAGCCCGTCACCTTTTCGCGTTATGCATCACACCAAGCTCACGGCGAGAAGGCTTTAGGGTTACCATGATCCAAACGCTTTTTTAACTGTACAACGGCAAAATATCGGCTTTTTGCCGTGAAAAATCGCCAATAAAAACGCGCTTAAGAAAAGCCGTTTCCGAGCACAAAAAAGCCAGTGAACAATCACTGGCTTTGACTTTTCACATTGTCCATTCATTACCGCTTACGGTGACTAACTACCTAAGCCACTTTAATGCGGGCAATGAGCTGCTCTTCTAGACTTACCTCTAATGCCACTTCATCACACGCATGTTGACGCGGGCAGCGCTCACAATCTTTCATTACTTTTTCTGGTAACAATGTCTTCGATGTCGGAACAAAGTTCTGTTTCATAAAGAACTCAGGCACACGAGTCAGCACAAACACTTTCTTTATCGCCATCTGGCGTGCTTTCTCAATCAAGTGCTCAACCACAGCACGACCTTGACCCTGACCTTGCCAGCCCGCTTCAATACCCAGTGAGCGAATTTCAGCTAGCCCGGAATCGTAGACATACAAAGACGCACAACCTGTCACCATCCCTTGATGTTCTGTTACAGCAAAAGAGCCAATATCGCGAACCAACTCGTTACGCTTACGTGGCAAGTTTTCTCCCAACCCTGACCAGTACACCACCATCCCTTCAATCGCATCCAAATCGGTCAAGCGCGCACCGCGAACTTTAACGGCTGGAGAGTAACGTTTTTCAAGGCGCTTTTCGGCTTGCTCGAGCGCAAAATCAACTTGATTCGGCGCCACACCACCCAGAGCGCAACGTTTCTCAAGGCAGGAATCAATGGTCAATATGGGGTAAACATCCTCTTCAATGACCGTCGAGAAGCTCTGCATTTCAACCAAACTGAGCTCTTCCAGTGCGCAGCCTTTACTGATGGCAGCGACCACCGCTATCCCGACAATATGGTGTGCCTCTCTAAACGGAATCCCTTTCGCAACGAGATAATCAGCTAGTTCTGTCGCATTTGAGTAGCCTTGCATTGCAGCTTCAAGTGTTCGCTCATGGTTAACCTTGATCCCCTCAAAGCACAGCGCTGCCATCTCCATGCAGTCAGCCCAAGAATCTAGGGCATCAAACAGGCCTTCTTTATCTTCCTGCATGTCCTTGTTATATGCCAATGGTAAGGCTTTAACCGTCATCATCATTGCAGACATGGCGCCATATACCCGCCCCACTTTGCCACGGATTAACTCTAACGCGTCTGGATTTTTCTTTTGTGGCATCAACGATGAACCAGATGTCACAGTATCCGCCAGCTCAATGAAATTCGACTCACCCGAGTTATAAAAAATCAAATCTTCCGCCATGCGTGAGAGATGAAGCATAGAGATTGACGCAATCGACATCAGCTCCATCACATGATCGCGGTCAGAAACAGAGTCTAAGCTATTCCGGGTTGCCGACTGAAAACCGAGTTGATGCGCAAGTGCTTCGCGATCAATTGGATAAGCCGTTCCCGCCAACGCACCGCTGCCTAATGGGCAGGTATCAAAACGTTGCATCGCATCAGAGAGACGAGAATAGTCACGCTCAAACATTTCAACATACGCTAAGCACCAATGCGCAAATGTGACAGGTTGCGCCCGTTGCAAGTGAGTATAACCAGGTAATACCGTCGCTTGATGATCACGCGCGACTTCCACTAACGTATTTTGCAATCGGTCTAACGTCAGCAATAACTGCTGCCCTTGCTGGCGACACCATAGCTTAAGGTCTGTTGCGACCTGATCATTTCGAGAGCGCCCAGTATGAAGTTTCTTACCCAAATCACCCACTTTAGCAATGAGCTGCTGCTCTACCCAACTGTGGATATCCTCAGCGTCTGAACGCAAAATTTGCTCTGGATCTTCCATCACTGCCAATTTCAGTTCATTCAGCGCCAACTCTAGTGCCTGCTGCTCATCGTCACTCAGCACATCCACAGAACGCAACGCTTTTGACCAGGCGATGGAGCCAACAATATCCTGTTCAGCCAAGCGGTAATCAAAACGCAGTGAGTCATTAAATTGCTTAAACCGCGTATCTGCCGCCTGACTGAAACGTCCACCCCATAATGCCATAAGTCTCTCTCCTGAAAATTTGACGTCTTACTTCTATCGAGAGGTCAGCCTGCTAACCTCTCTTTCTCGCTTGCTTACTTTTGCTGATTGAATGCACGGATACGGCTAGACAAAGAGTAGAGACGAATAAAGCCTTCTGCATGGCTCTGATCATAAACTTCATCTTCACCAAAGGTGGCAAACTCTTCTGAATATAAGCTATTTTCCGAACGCTTTTGAACGGCTGTCACTTGACCTTTGTACAGTTTTAGCACAACTTCACCATTGACATCTTGTGCAATGGCATCTGCTGCTGCCAATAATGAATTACACAGTGGGGTAAACCAGCGACCGTCGTAAACCAAGTGAGAAAACTTAAGGCCCACGGTTTGGCGGAAGTCAAAACACTCTTTATCCAGCACCAATTGCTCTACGGCGCGCAGAGCTTCCATCATAATCGTGCCACCCGGAGTTTCATAACAACCACGCGACTTCATGCCAACCATACGATTTTCAACAATATCGATGCGTCCTACGCCATGCTCAACCCCTTTAGCATTCAAGTATACCAAAGCGTTATAGGGCGACATTTCTTCACCATCAACAGCGACAATTTGGCCTTTTTCAACTTTAACCGTTACCAGTTCCGCTTGATCAGGTGCCTGCTCGGGATCTTTTGTCCATGCCCAGCACAAGTCATTTGGCTGATTCCATGTCTCTTCCAATACCCCGCCTTCTGTTGAAATATGCCAAGCATTCGCATCGCGCGAATAGATTTTTTCCAATGACGCACTACAAGGAATTTGACGCTCAGCCAGGTAGTTCAGCAGATCTTCACGGCTACGCATCTCCCACTCACGCCACGGAGCAATCACTTTCAATTGTGGTGCGAGGGCGGCAAAGCAGCTTTCAAAGCGGACTTGGTCATTCCCTTTACCGGTACAACCATGGCACAACGCATCTGCCCCGACCTCTAATGCACACTCGACTTGCGCTTTAGCAATAATTGGACGCGCCATCGATGTACCTAAAAGATATTTACCCTCATAAACTGCGCCTGTTTTCAATGTTGGGTAAATATAGTCAGCCACCAACGCTTCTTTTAAGTCCGCGATATAGCAAGACGATGCACCCGATGCGATCGCCTTCTCTTCAATGCCTTCTAGCTCTGCTTCACCCTGACCGACATCAGCCACAAATGCGACGACTTCACAGTCATAGTTCTCTTTCAACCAAGGAATAATTGCCGACGTATCCAGACCGCCAGAATAGGCCAATACCACTTTCTTAATGCTGCTCATCTCTCTCTCCTTACTATCACGATGCCGTGCGGCGGTCATTCCGTGCCGACACTATCTCAATTCATTATTTATTAATCGCAAACTGGGTTCCAATCCGCTCACCATTAAACAAGGCCGCCAATTTGTCTGGACTATGCCAAGTCGCGACCTCTACCGATTTACCTAATGTTTTCGCTGCCTCAAATGCAGCCTGCACCTTAACGATCATCCCGTCACGAATCACCCCACCTTCAATCAGTGCATTCGCTTGTGGCTCCGTCAAAGCATCAATTAACTCGCCGTTACCATCCAGCACGCCTTTAACATCGGAGAGCAAAACAAGATCGGCATTCAACGTCGCCGCAACAGCTACCGCCGCCTGATCCGCATTTACATTCATTAACTGCCCAGCATTATCCAACCCAATCGAGCTGATAATGGGTAGGTAACCTTCTACAAGCAAGCACTGCAACAATGCCCCGTTACCTGGCGCAGCTTGGCCCACTGCGCCTAGCGTTTCATCAAGGGGGCTAACTTGGCATAGGCCACCATCGGCCAAACTCAGGCCAATCGCCGCCACCTTCGAGCGAACGGCTTGGCCAAGCAAGAGCTTATTGGCCGTTCCAGCCAATGCCCCAGCGATATAGCCAATTTGATCAAATGGCGTCACTCGCAAACCTTGCTTCTTAACCGTAGGAAGTTGCAATTTTTCCATGAGTTCATCAACTAAGTACCCGCCGCCATGAAGAAGTACTAACGGGCGACCCGATGCAACTTGATACGCGGCAATGGCATCAAACAAGCGTTGTAATGTCTCAGAGTCGGACAATACTGCTCCACCCAATTTAATCACTAAAGGTGACGATTCCATCCTACAACTCCTAAATTAGTGCTGTCTCTTCAGCAAAGCCAAACCGCAAATTTAAGCACTGCATCGCCTGACTTGATGCTCCTTTCAATAGATTATCGATGGCTGACGTCAAAATAATGTGCTGTCCAGAAACTGACCAGCCAATATCACAGAACGGGGTTCTTTCTACGTCCTGAATGCGCGCCATCGTGGCAGGGAGTAAACGTACAAAGGGTTTATCGGCATAGGCCGCCTGCATTGCTTGTTCGATCTCTTTTGCTGTTACATCCGCTGCCAGCTTCGCTGTAATCGTGGCCAATATTCCACGCTTAAAATTGCCTAAATGTGGCGTAAATATCACCGACTGAGACAAGTGGTGACTGATTTCTGGTTGGTGGCGATGACTAAACACCCCGTAGGCATGCAAGCTTACTTCACAAAAGCTGTTGGTCATTGAAGCTTTTCGTCCTGCGCCTGAAACACCACTCACAGCATTAATCACGGGCCACTGCTCAGCATCGATTAACCCGCCACTTATCAAAGGACGCAACGCCAGTTGCGATGCGGTCGGATAACACCCTGGCACTGCCACTAGTTGAGCGTTTTCAATTTCTCTCGCATGCCATTCGGCTAATCCATATACCGCTTTTTCTAACCAATCTGCATATTGATGCTCAAAGCCGTAATAATCAGTAAAAAAACTCTGCTCTGGCACGCGGTACGCACCTGAAAGATCAAACACCGTACAACCCTCGGCCAAGTATTGCGGCGCTAATGCATGGCTGACTTCATGTGCTGTTGCCAGAAATACCACATCGACACCTTGAGCACTGGCTGCCACGTCCGTTAACGGCATGACCGGACGTTCAACGATGCCGCGCAGTTGACCGTGTAAATCCGCCAATGATTTTCCGGCGTCAGCGCTATTGGCTGAGACGTACACCCCGCTCAACATGAGCCCTGGATGGCGTTCGACCATCACCGCTAGTTCAGCCCCAGTGTATCCGCTCCCCCCGACAATAATGGTTTGCAACGGAGAGGAAACTCGAGATGTCATGTGCATAAATATTTAAAGCCTTTTCAATTACTATTTTTTAAAAGCGACAAAGAATCATGAAAACAGTGCGAATAACCAAACCCAAAGCGAAGACCAATACCACACATCAATCAGCTAGCGCTATAATTATCCAGAAAATCATCCAAGAGAGGTATCAAATGTACCACCTCACGCTCAAGTCAATAGTTATTCACTTGCCGTGAATTGTTATTTTTACCTTAGCGTGCATAAAGTGTCAACAAATGGGCTATATTTATTCAGTCATATTGATAATTAGGATGGTTAAAACGTTATCGACTCTGCAAACAAATCGCTTCTGCGACAATAACAACGAGCAGGACGTTAAGATGCCAGCGCTTCGCTTTCGGGCACAGGATCGGGTGCATAACTGGCGTTTAATCGACTAAAAAATAGCCGTTTTACAGAACAATTGAATGATAGAGGTCAATGATGTGTGGTTTTTTTACAGACATATTCAACTCCATTTGACCTGACTACCGGTTCATGGCTAGATTACGTACAGGATTTTACAATTTAATTTGTAACAAAATTACGAGATGGATGCATTATGAAGGAAAAATACAGTGCATTGCGCAGCAATGTCAGCATGCTTGGCCACCTGCTAGGTAACACGATCAAAGAAGCCCACGGTGATGAACTTCTCGCGAAAGTGGAAGCAATTCGTAAACTATCAAAGTCTGCACGAGCAGGCAGCGAGGACGATCGTCAACTGCTGATCACTGAGCTGCAAAACCTATCCGACGGTGAGCTATTGCCTGTCGCTCGTGCATTTAGCCAATTCTTAAATCTTACCAATATAGCAGAGCAGTACCACACTATCTCACGCCATTGCGATGAGCATATCTGCAGCCCTGACTCCATCGATACGCTTTTCGAAAAGCTTGATGACAAAAACATCAGCCAACTCGATACCATTGAAGCTGTGCGAGACCTTAAGATTGAGCTGGTACTCACCGCGCACCCAACGGAAATAGCAAGACGTACCACTATCCATAAGCTGGTACAGATCAATAAGTGCCTATCGAAACTAGAACTGTCTGAAATCTCACCAGCAGAGCGAGCAAAAACCGAATCCCGCCTAGAGCAGCTCATTGCACAGATGTGGCATTCAGATGTTATTCGCCAACAACGTCCAACACCATTGGATGAGGCCAAATGGGGCTTTGCGGTTATCGAAAACTCTGCTTGGCAAGCCGTGCCAGAGTTCTTACGTCAATTTGATGAGAAATTACACCAGCATTTAGGCGAAGGGTTACCGATTGATGCCGCACCAGTACTCTTCTCCTCATGGATGGGGGGCGATCGTGATGGCAACCCATTTGTAACCGCAGACGTGACGCGAGAAGTGATGCTTCTATCGCGCTGGAAAGCCGCAGATCTCTTCCTTACGGATATTCAAGAGTTGGTTAGCGAGCTGTCAATGGTAAAATGCAACGACACCGTTCGCCAGCTTGCTGGCGATGAGCACGAAGCTTACCGTGCTATTGTGAAGACGTTGCGTGCTCAGTTGACTTTAACTCGTGATGTCATGGAGGCACGAATTAATGGTGATGTTGAGCCTGTGGGTGAGATCATCACTACCGAAGCACAGCTTTGGGAGCCGCTCTTTGCCTGTTATGAATCTCTGCATGAATGTGGCATGGGAATCATCGCCGATGGTCACTTGTTGGATGTTCTACGTCGAGTCAAATGTTTTGGTGTTCACCTCGTACGCTTAGACATTCGCCAAGAAAGTACCCGTCACTCTGATGTCATCTCTGAGCTTACGCGTTATCTCGGGCTTGGTGATTATGATCAATGGAATGAGCAGGACAAAGTTGCCTTCCTTGTTAAAGAGCTCTCTTCTAAGCGTCCACTGCTACCTCGTGATTGGCAACCCAGCCAAGAGGTTCAAGAGGTTATTGACACTTGTCGCATCATTGCCAAACAGCCTCGCGAAGCACTGGGTGCCTATGTCATTTCAATGGCCCGCACTGCGTCCGATGTCCTTGCCGTTCACCTATTGCTACAAGAAGCGGGTTGCCCATTCCGTTTGGATGTTTGTCCGCTATTCGAAACACTTGACGATCTCAATAACGCAGAAGCCGTCATTAACCAGCTGCTAAACATCGACTGGTACCGTGGCTTTATTCAAAACCACCAGATGGTGATGATCGGTTATTCAGATTCAGCCAAAGATGCCGGGGTTATGGCCGCGGGTTGGGCACAATATACTGCCATGGAAGCGTTGGTTAATGTCTGTGAACAAGCCGGCGTCGAGCTCACCTTGTTCCACGGTCGTGGTGGCACGGTAGGACGCGGCGGTGCTCCTGCACATGCCGCACTGCTATCTCAGCCACCACAAAGCCTAAAAGGTGGCTTACGTGTCACTGAACAAGGAGAGATGATCCGCTTTAAATTTGGCTTGCCTGACGTGGCGGTTAACAGCTTTAGCTTGTATGCCAGTGCAATCTTGGAGGCCAACTTACTACCACCTCCTGCGCCCAAGCAAGAGTGGCGAGATCAAATGGACGCACTATCTGAAATCTCTTGCGATGCATACCGCAACATCGTGCGTGGTGAAGCTGATTTCGTTCCATACTTCCGCTCAACCACCCCTGAGCTGGAATTGGGTAAATTACCTTTAGGCTCACGCCCTGCAAAACGCAACCCTAACGGGGGTGTAGAGAGCTTACGCGCCATTCCATGGATTTTTGCATGGAGCCAAAACCGCTTAGTTCTTCCTGCTTGGCTAGGTGCCGGAGAAGCGATTCAAGCATCCGTTGCACAAGGTCATCAAGCCCTCATGGAACAGATGTGTCGAGAATGGCCTTTCTTCTCTACCCGCTTGGGCATGCTGGAGATGGTCTACACCAAAACCAATCAAACCATCAGCAAGTACTACGATCAGCGCCTGGTTGATCAATCGCTGTGGCCACTCGGTGAGCGCTTGCGTCAGCAACTAAGTAACGATATTCAAGCCGTATTGGCCGTGGAAAACAGCGATAACCTCATGGCAGAAAACCCATGGGGGAAAGAGGCGATCCGTTTACGAAACATTTATGTTGAGCCACTCAATATGTTACAAGCAGAGCTTCTCTATCGTTCCCGTCAACAAGAAGAGTTGGCGCCACAAATGGAAGAAGCCTTAATGGTGACAATTGCGGGTATTGCCGCTGGCATGCGCAATACTGGCTAATCATCACATCATAAGCAGCCCATTATCAGCCGCAACTCTGTTGCGGCTTTTTTTTATGGATAAAAGTTGTAATTAAGATGGAGTAAAAGTTGGCCTTTCCGATTGTGTATCATATTTATGACACTGCAACCTATGCCTTATGCGCTTAACTAGTGATGTGCAGTTCGGTTATTTGCATCTAGTTGCAATTAGTAACAGGTGCAGATTTAAACATTTCTGTACATGTCTGCATGAATGTACAATTTATGAGCTCGAAGTGCATAACATACCATACTGACAGGCATTTGAAATTAGTCACTGATGACGTTAATTATGCTGATTTATACTGTCGTTGTATCGTTTTTATTGAATTTGATGCTATGCTACCCGCCTTCACTTGGGCAGTGCAACTTGATACTGATAAGCGCCGTTAGAGCGATGGATAATGTCCGACCTAGGTGAGCGTATGTAGTTCTTGAAACGGATAGAATAAAATGTCATTACCACACGTCATCTTAACTGTGCTTAGCAATCGCGATGCAACAGGTTACGATATCACAAAAGAGTTTTCACACAGCATCGGCTATTTTTGGAAAGCGAGCCACCAGCAAGTTTACCGCGAGCTGAATAAAATGGCGACCAACGACTTGGTCACCTGCGAATTGCAGCCACAAGAAGGTAAACCTGATCGCAAGGTCTATTCAATTACTGAATTAGGTCGTCACTCACTATTTGAGTGGTTCCAAGAGCCAGTGCGTAATCCAACCATTCGTGACGAGTTATCCGCCAAGCTATTGGTTTGTAGCGTGTATAACTCAATGCCAATGCAGGAGCATATCCTCGGATTAATTGAAGAAACTCAAACGTTGCTAAACCACTACCGTGGGCTTGAGCAACAGCATTTTGCGGATCCTTCCGCATTAGATCGTCAAGCACGCCTTGATCGCCTGACCTTGCGCCGCTGTATTATCAACAGTGAAGCATGGGTCTCTTGGGCAGAAGAGGTAGTGTCGGAACTGAATGCAATGGACAGTGAACAAAGCACTGTCGCACTTTAACGGTGAGCAGTAACGCATTTATTTGCTAGGCTAAGACGTTACTCGCAATCTATTAAAAGGGCACCTGATTGGTGCCCTTTTTTATGTCTTTGCGGCTGGCAAATTACGCTAACTGTTCTCTCACCCCTAAGGTATGACATAACGCGTAAGTCATTTCCGCTCTATTTAAAGTATAAAAGTGAAAATCTTTTACACCTTCGCGGCTCAATACTCGCACCATATCAATCGCATTGCTGGCACCCACCAGTTGCCGTGTTAACAAATCACCATCCAAGCCTTCGTACTGCTTGCTCATCCACCCTGGTACCCTAACATTATTCGCCTCAGCAAATCGGCGTGCCTGTTTCATGTTTGAGACTGGCAGAATACCCGGAATAATCTCCGCTTCAATGCCAGCTGCTGCACAGCGATCTCGAAAGCGCAAGTAGCTTTCAATATCAAAGAAAAATTGCGTAATGGCTCGACTGGCCCCTGCATCTATTTTACGCTTTAAATTCAATAAATCAGCCTGTGCACTGCTCGCTTCAGGGTGAACCTCTGGATACGCGGCAACTGAGATATCAAAATCAGCTTCTTCTTTTAGTAGTGCCACCAAGTCAGCTGCATACATGTCCGGCTTAACGCCTGCTGCTGGCAGGTCACCGCGCAATGCAACAATATGGCGGATACCATTAGCCCAATAGTCACGAGCGATACTGCGCAGTTCATCGCGTGTCGCATCAATGCAGGTTAGGTGAGGAGCCGCCTCCAAACCCGTTGATTCTTTTATCTCTTTAATAATTGAGTGCGTTCGGTCCCGCTCTCCAGAGTTGGCACCATAGGTGACAGAAACGAACTTAGGCTTCAGGCTCTTAAGACGATGTATTGAACTCCATAGGGTCTGCTCCATCTTTTCACTGCTGGGCGGAAAAAACTCAAAAGAGATATTTATGCGCCCATCCAAATCAGCAATATTCTGATTTAACGCATCCAATTGACTAGCGTGTGTATAACCCATCGTGAAATTCCTTTTCTTGCCTCTATTTTATAACGCTAACGCACTACACACACGTTTAGACGTCTATATGTCCAAAGAATCGCGTGAATCGTCGCCAATGTCAATGCGATTAACATGAATTATTTTCATATTGAACGTGAAAAAAGGCCATGTCGGCTTTTCTCGACTGACAACGCGAGTCACGCTCATAATAATGCAGCCAATCGATTCAAGTCAGACTGCAAAGCCCCTGCCGTCACCTCTCGTCCCGCTCCAGGGCCACGAATAACCAGCGGGTTATCTCGATACCACTCACTTTCTATCGCAAAAATATTATCGCAAGGTAATAGGTTTGCGAGTGCATCATTCTCTGCTAATGCTTCGATTCCCACTCTGGCTTTTCCATTGCGATCTAAACGCGCGACGTAACGCAAAACTTGCCCATTGCTACTCGCTTTTAAACATCGCTCAGCCAAAATGGCGTTCAGCACATCTGCCTGCTCAAAAAAGTCATCAACGCGCCCATCTCTCAGCGCTTCGGGCACTAATGATTCGACGGTGACCTGCTCTGGTTCAATATCAAGCCCTGCTTCTCGAGCCAAAATAACCAGTTTACGCATCACGTCACTGCCATCCAGATCTGCGCGAGGATCAGGTTCTGTCAATCCTTGCTGCCAAGCTTGCTCCACCAAATGGGAGAATGGCACGCTGCCATCAAACTGTTCAAACAACCAAGATAAGGTGCCTGAAAAAATGCCCGATAATGCAATAATGCGATCACCACTTTCGAGTAAATCACGCACCGTGTGGTTTATAGGAAGCCCTGCACCTACCGTTGCATTGTAGAGCCAATGTCGGCCCGTCTTAGCAAAGCCATCTTGAACCAAGGCATAATCGGATTTAGAAGCAGACCCAGCCACCTTATTCGCAGAAATGAGGTGCATGCCTAGTGCCGCGATTTCCGGATAACGACGAGCTAATACATGGCTTGCTGTCACATCCAAGACAACCATCTCATCATAATCCAACCCTGCAAGCCCAGAGAACAGAGATTCGTCCGCATAGGCTTTTGCTTCATCAATGAAGCGTTCTGCCACTCCAGCAGCGTCAATGCCTTGTCCATCAATCCACGCCAACTTGCTATCGACCACCGCCACCAATGAGAAGCGCTTGCCGTAACGGCGTGACAAAATCGCTTGCTGTCGAGAAAATAGTTTTAACCATTCGCTACCAATATTGCCATTGCCACATAAAACCAAGCCAATGTGTTTTTGTGCTTGGAATAGTGTGGAATGTAATGCTGGAAGTAATGCCTTTGGCAATGCACCGCGAACCACCGCAACCAAGCTTAGAGCGAGTTCAGATTCAGCAAAAAACTCGACGGGCAAGGCTTTTAGTTGCTGCATGAAACCGTGGCAATGGACGGGGTTCGACGTCACTCCGGATCCAACCGCTGCTACGACACTGAAGCCCTCTCTTAAACGAATTTGAGACGCTAGCGAAGCTTGCTGCAATACTGTCATGACACTGCCGATCACCTCATCGGTATACGCCAACTGCACCAACCCTTTATCCTCACTCGCGAAGCTGGCCAGCGGCTGCAGTTGTTGACGTTGCAAATACCCATCAATCTCATGCCACGCTAACGCAAAATCGTGTGTGCGCTCAATCGTTAACTCTAACAGCGAAACATCATCAAGAGAGGTGACAATTTTAGCGCCACGCCCCGCCGCTAAGACTCGCTCAACACGGGTTGATCCAGATTCTGGTTGTGAGCTACAACGCAGTGTTAGGTCCAGTGCGCTCTGTGAAACAGGCTGTAATGTGCGACTATGTAACACGGGTGCTGCCAATCGTGCCAATTCATTGGCTTCATCAAGACGCAATAGAGGCAGCAAGCAGGCATCACTGACTTTTCGTGGATCCGCGCTATAAACGCCAGCGACATCGCTCCAAATCGTCACGCGTTCAACGCCAGCCAGTGCACCAAGTACAGTGGCAGAGTAGTCTGAGCCATTGCGCCCCAACAGCACGGTCTCTTCAGCCGCATTTTGTACCATAAACCCGGTAATAACGATGCGACGCTCAGGATGCTGTGCCAATGTTGTTTGGACCAAAGGCCATGATAATGCGCTGTCAACTTCTGGTTGAGCCGCTCGCTCAGCGCGCAATACCGTGCGAGAATCAATCGCAACCGCTGGCATTTGCTGCTGGTTAAGTAATGCTGTTAATAAACGTGCTGACCAAACCTCTCCAAACCCTTGAATATGACTCTGTTGGTCTAGGGTTAAAGGATTTTCACCCCATAGAGCAATCTGGCGAATATCACTAGATAGGCGATCTAATAAGGAAGCATCAGACGGTAGCAAGCCTTGGATCAAGGTCTGTTGATATTGACGAATGTGCATCAACGTTTCATGTGCCAAACGCCCGTCTTGCTCGCAATAAGAAATAAATTCCAGCAGTTGATTTGTTGTCTCTCCCGCAGCGGACACCACAACCAAATCTTCTTGGGTAGAGTAGTTTCGCAATAACTCCACGACACGCTGATAACAACTAACATCCGCAAGGCTGCTGCCGCCAAACTTATGCAACTGACGTTGTTTATTCATTATGCCCCCTCTCTAGGCGAGCAAACGCTTGCTGCAAGTCGGCAACTAAATCACGGCTATCTTCCAGCCCGACCGATAAACGCAATAAGCCAGCCCCTATACCTGCCTCTCTTTGTGCTTCATCAGACATCGCTCGATGTGTCATGCTACTCGGGTGACAAATTAACGACTCAACCCCGCCTAACGACTCCGCCAATGAGAAGTGCTGTAGTGCGTGAAGAAACGTCTTCAGCTCTTCCTCCGTCGCACTCAGTTCAAAGCTCAACATGGCACCAAACCCTGTTTGTTGCTTTGCGGCAATATCATGACCAGGGTGAGCAGGCAAACTAGGATGATATAAGGCACTAACACGCTCTTGATGCTGCAGGCAGTCGAGGACCGCTTGACAGTTTTCCTCATGCATTCGCATTCTCGGCACCAAGGTGCGCAACCCTCGCAAGGTTAAATAGGCATCAAATGCGCCGCCAGTCGCTCCGATACAGTTACCCCACCAACGCAGCGTTTCTATTTGCTGCTCATCACGCGCGACCAATGCGCCACCGATAACGTCAGAATGACCATTAAGGTACTTGGTCGTCGAGTGAACAACAAAATCAGCGCCTAATGTTAATGGCCGTTGCCAGACAGGGCTCAAGAAAGTGTTATCCACCACCACCAACGCGCCAATTTCACGGGCTTTTTTACAAACTTTCTCAATATCTACGATGCGTAGCAAGGGGTTTGATGGCGTTTCAAGCCAAATTAATGCTGGCTTGGCTTGGAGTGCTTGCTCAAACGCATTGTCGTCGTACTGATCGACAAATTGAAGCTGGAAGTCGCCTTTCTGCGCTCGGCTATTAAACAACCGATAAGTGCCTCCATAACAGTCATGCGGAGCAAGTATCAAATCATCAACTCCCAGTAAGGCTGAAATTAATAAGTTGATCGCAGACGTGCCACAGTTTGTTACGACAGCCCCTGCACCACCTTCCAGTTGGGCAATCGCATCACCAACCAGATCGCGGGTAGGATTACCACCACGAGAATAATCATACTCTGGCACTTCACCCAGTTGGGTAAACCCGTAATTCGTGGTTAAATAGATTGGAGGAACGACCGCATTGTATTGACTGTCTGATTCAATACCGGTTCGCACAGCGATCGTCGCCAGTTGCTTGTCACTCATAAACTCATCCTTGTTTCAGTAACCTGCGCATTTCTTTATTATCACAGATTGCAAACGTAAACCCTTATACCACCTTACTGCGTACGCAGTGAGACGTCAACACTTCTAGACGTCTATATGTCTTTGCTTATGGCAGTAAAAGCAGCTAAAATTCCCCTTATACATCTTTCAACAATTTTAATATCGCTGGCTAAGTAGGTGCAGAATGACGAAGTGGAATGGTGAATACATCAGCCCATATGCAGAGCATGGTAAAAAAAATGAGCAAGTAAAAAAGATTACAGTCTCAATTCCATTGAAAGTATTAAAGATTCTGACAGATGAACGAACCCGTCGTCAGGTTAATAATCTGCGTCACGCGACCAACAGTGAACTTCTGTGTGAAGCTTTTTTGCATGCCTATACGGGACAACCGCTACCAACGGATGACGACATTCGTAAAGATTCGCCAGACGACATTCCTGTTGAAGCTAAACGCATGATGGAAGAGTTGGGCATTGCATTCGAAGAACTCACCGAAGAGTAAATCTTTTCGAACAAAAAAAACCAGCCACACGGCTGGTTTTTTTGGCTCCAAATTAGGGTTAATCTAATTAGGCTTCCATATAGTTTGCTGGCATCTCAATTCGTGCAACACCAGACTCAACTGCCGCAACGGCCACCGCTTTGGCCACACGTGACAGCAAACGCGGGTCCATCGGTTTTGGAATAATATACTCAGGGCCGAAGCTTAATGCTTCAACGCCAGCGGCATCCAATACCGCCTGCGGTACTGGCTCTTTCGCTAACAAACGAATCGCCTCAACCGCCGCTAGCTTCATCTCATCATTGATCACCTGCGCTCGCACATCTAGTGCACCACGAAACAGGAATGGAAAACACAGAACATTGTTAACCTGATTTGGGTAATCAGAGCGTCCTGTCCCCATAATAAGGTCACTACGCACTGCATGTGCCAACTCTGGCTTAATCTCTGGATCAGGGTTTGAACAAGCAAAAACAACCGGCTTATCAGCCATTAGCTTCAATGCTTCTGGTGGCAACAAGTTTGGTCCCGAGACACCAACAAAGATATCAGCGCCATCAATAACGTCTTCCAACGTACGCTTATCTGTATTGTTGGCAAACAACTGCTTATATTCATTCAGATCATCCCGACGCGTATGAATAACCCCTTTACGATCGAGCATATAAATGCGTTCGCGTTGTGCGCCACACTTGATCAGCAGTTCCATACACGCAACCGCTGCGGCTCCCGCCCCCAAACAAACAATGCGCGCTTCTTTGAGTGATTTTCCTTGTAACTCAAGCGCATTCAACATTCCAGCCGCAGTAACGATCGCTGTACCGTGCTGATCATCATGGAAAACTGGCACCTGACAACGTTCAATAAGACGGCGCTCAATCTCAAAGCAGTCAGGGGCTTTAATGTCTTCAAGGTTGATCCCGCCAAACGTATCGGCAATATTGGCTACGGTATCAACGAATTCATCAATTGTGCGATGCTTTACTTCAATATCAATCGCATCAAGGCCAGCAAAACGCTTAAATAGAAGCGCCTTACCTTCCATTACGGGCTTGGATGCCATCGGGCCCAAGTTACCTAACCCTAAAATCGCCGTTCCATTCGAAATAACAGCAACCATATTTCCTTTCGCTGTATATTTATAAACATTATCCGCATCTTGAGCGATTTCTCGCACGGGCTCTGCGACGCCTGGACTATAAGCCAATGCCAAATCAATAGCAGTGTCAGCCGGTTTGGTTAGTTCCACCGAAATTTTTCCCGGTGTTGGATAGGCATGATAGTGCAATGCCTGCTGGCGAAGATCGTCAGACATAGTGGTGATTTTCCTGATTATTTGTCGCAATGACGGAACATGCGCAAATCATAAGCCATCTAAGATAAAAAATCCCACCCTGCGTGCTACAAGAGGATGATTTTTTGCTTGCGGTGCACAATATCGCCAAATTCCAAGCATAAAAAAAGGTTGCCGAAGCAACCTTTTTCCGAATCTGTGCAGCAATTACTTGCTTGAAAGTGCACCGAAACGCTTTTTGAACTTGTCAACACGGCCGCCGGTATCAACGATACGTTGCTTACCAGTGTAGAATGGGTGGCACTTGTCACATACGTCCAGGTGAATTTCGCCTTTTTTCAACGTTGAGTTGAAAGCGAAAGTGTTGCCGCAAGAACATTTTGCGTTTACGGCTTTGTATTCTGGGTGAATACCTTGTTTCATGGGAAAACCTCAATGTGAAGTCCGCGTCGCTCTCCCGATCCAAAGCCGGGCACCACACGTCGTTAATAAATGTTCATCGCTACGAAATTGCAACAATGAATTCAGGCGGCGTATAGTAATCTATCACCTGTCTTAGTTCAACTAAATGTGTTGTTTTTTTCCCCATGCTCTAACTAGAATGTGCCGTCTACTGGCTCCTGCTTTGCGTCCGTTGTACAGAGTGATTACACTAGAGCTGTCTTTAATCGGAGCCCTATAATGACCAATCCCCGCATTGCACGTGTCGCCTTACCTGTACCACTAGATAAGTGCTTTGACTATCAGCTCACCGAACAACAAACGGTCACCGTTGGTGGGCGAGTAAAAGTGCCATTTCAGCGCCGTGAACTTGTTGGGATTGTCACTGAGTTAGTGGATAGCTCCCCGTTTAAAAAGCTTAAAAAAGTGTCTGAGGTTCTGGATCAATGCCCAATCTTGCCCACACCGCTATACGAGCTTTTACAGTGGGCGAGCCAATATTACCAATACCCCTTTGGCGACACCGTCAGTCTGGCTCTGCCTGCTCTGCTGCGCAAGGGGGAACCTGCCAGCCATAAACCAATTAAGCGCTGGGCGTTAAGTTCTGAAGGACAAGAGCAAAACCCAACCATTGTTGCTCAACGCGCACCAAAGCAAGCGCAGGTATTGGCTTTGTTACAACATGGAGCACGACCCCATAGCGAATTACTCGCCGACAGTGTTTCCCATGCTACGTTAACGGCTATGTCAAAAAAAGGTTGGGTTATCAATCACACCCATATACCGCAGCGGCAACAGTGGTCAACCGATGTCACGCAAGAGAAACCACAACTAAATACCGAACAAGCATTGGCCGTGGCTAGCATTAATGCTGGGCAAGGCTACCATTGCTACCTACTCGATGGCATTACGGGTTCAGGCAAAACCGAAGTGTACCTTAATGTGATTGAACCCATCTTAGCAGCCCGTAAACAGGTACTCATCCTAGTGCCTGAAATTGGCCTTACCCCACAAACGATCTCGCGCTTTCAGCGTCGCTTTGCCGGCATTCCTCTCTCTGTGGTCCACTCTGGCCTCTCTGACAGTGAACGACTGACAGCATGGCTCGCTGGCCGAGAACATGAAGCCGGCATTATTATTGGCACTCGGTCTGCGCTCTTCACCCCGTTTGCAGCCCTTGGAATGATCATCATCGATGAAGAGCACGACGCTTCTTACAAGCAACAAGACACCCTGCGCTACCATGCACGAGATCTGGCCGTTATGCGGGCAAGCAAGGAGCAGATCCCGATCATTCTCGGCTCTGCTACCCCTTCTTTAGAGTCACTGTATAACGCACAGCAAAGCAAGTATCACCACCTAACTCTTAGTCAGCGAGCCGGTAAAGCCAGTACCGCTCGCCATGGTATCGTGGATATTAAAAATCAATACCTTGAAGGGGGGTTATCCGCTTCTTTGATTGCCGAAATGCGCAAGCACATCAATGCCGGCAACCAGGTTCTGCTCTTTCTTAACCGACGCGGTTATGCTCCCGCTCTTCTATGCCATGCCTGTGGCTGGATTGCGGACTGTCCGCGCTGTGATACCCACTATACCTATCACGCCCAGAGTAAAGAGCTGCGCTGCCATCACTGTGCGACCCAACGCCCACTCATGCCACAATGCCAATCATGCGGGTCTACCCAACTCGTTACTGCAGGTGTTGGAACCGAGCAACTAGAGCAGCATCTCGCCTCGTTATTTCCACAACAAAAAACGATTCGTATCGACCGCGACAGCACACGACGCAAAGGCAGTTTAGAACAGTACTTAGATGCGATTCATGCCGGCGAATACCAAATACTGATCGGCACGCAAATGCTCGCCAAAGGTCACCATTTTCCGAACGTCACCTTGGTTGCGCTGCTAGACGTTGACAGTGCCCTATTTAGTAATGACTTTCGTGCGCCAGAACGCCTTGCTCAACTACTGGTTCAAGTGGCTGGACGTGCAGGGCGAGCCAGTAAGCCAGGCGAAGTCCTGTTGCAAACCCATCACCCTGAGCACCCCCTGCTTCACACTCTGCTACATCAGGGGTACAACCACTTTGCCCTGCACGCACTAAGAGAACGGCAGCAAACCGCACTGCCACCCTATCGCTATCTGGCCATGATCCGTGCGGAGGCCAACAATGATGACCTGACGGCGGCTTTTCTGTATCAAGTTAGACAGTTATTACTGGCCAGCCCTGTCTATTCACCTGACATTGAAGTTCTGGGCCCCAACCCAGCACCTTTGGCTCGCCGAGCAGGACGCTACCGCTGGCAGTTATTGGTGCAAGCACCTACTCGGCGCATGCTACAACAGTTGTTATCCATCGCTCGTCCTGCCATCAATGTCCTCCCCGATAGTAAAAAAGTTCGCTGGACGCTCGATGTCGAACCACAAGAGATGGTCTAGTTATATCGCCAACCCGAAGTCGCCTTGCATCACTCTCTTTGTAGCCATTTATTGTCGGTTTGTTTTCAATACTATTAATAATGATATCAATGAATTATTATTTTAGAGCGACCAATAAGTTAATAGGTATGTGAGGCACATCACTTTTTCTATGAAAAAACAATCAGACAAACGGTGTCTAATAGTCAAGCATGAGCATAGAATAGATAATGATTCTAAGGCTTTAGATTCTAGGCGTAATGACTAATCTGTTTTCATCGGTTCATTGATTTCTTGTCGCTACGCCTGCAAGACTTTGGCAATGCTAGCTGATGACTTGTTTTGAGTTGTCCTATTGCTGAACACGAGAGAAATATAACGAGGATTAATGTTATGGCGACAATGAAGGATGTTGCCCAGCTTGCCGGAGTTTCTACCGCGACTGTTTCGCGGGCATTGATGAACCCGGAAAAAGTGTCGGCCTCTACACGAAGAAAAGTTGAGCAGGCAGTCATGGAAGCCGGGTACTCCCCTAACTCACTCGCACGCAATCTGCGACGCAATGAGTCTAAGACTATCGTGGCGATCATTCCCGACATCTGTGACCCTTATTTCACTGAAATTATTCGTGGCATCGAAGAAGCTGCGATGGAAAACGGCTATTTGGTGTTACTGGGCGATAGTGGACAACAAAAACAACGTGAAAGCTCATTTGTCAATTTGGTCTTCACCAAACAGGCTGATGGGATGCTTTTACTTGGTACGCAACTCCCCTTTGATGTCAGTAAACCGGAGCAGAAGAACCTTCCACCTTTAGTGATGGCGTGTGAGTACGCCCCTGAACTAGAGCTACCAACGGTGCACATTGATAACCTCACTGCCGCATTTGAAGCGGTGAATTACCTAACCCAAATGGGGCATAAGCACATCGCTCAAATCACTGGCCCTAGCGATGCTCCATTATGTGAATTTCGCACCCAAGGCTACCAACAAGCGTTACGTCGAGGAGGTATTACCCTTAATCCGGCCTATACCGTACAGAGTGATTTCTCTTTTGCATCCGGCGCACGCGCTGTGACATCGCTACTGTCGCTTCCTGAACCGCCTACCGCTATTTTTTGCCATAATGACGTCATTGCTATCGGTGCAATGCAACAAGCCAAACGCTTGGGTGTACGTGTGCCACAAGAGCTCTCTATCGTTGGCTTTGATGATATCCAGTTTGCTGAGTACTGTGACCCACCACTCACCACTGTCTCTCAACCTCGTTATGAAATTGGCCGCCAGGCAATGCAAATGTTGCTACAACTTCTTAAAGGAGAAGAGGTACAGTCTGGTTCCGTATTGTTAGATGCGAAGTTGGTTATTCGTGAAAGTGCGGCACCACCACCACAATAGTGGCGACTTCTTATCAGTTTTTTATAGGAATGTTGCTCCTGCCCTAGTCAGTGCAGGAGCAAGTTTGTACTATATTGCCCAACTAAGATCATGACAAACGAATAATTGTGGCAAGCAGAGATTACGTTAAACGCGGTAAGGGAAAAAAGAAACCATCACGCCGTCAACCCACATCCAATACCCCATTCCCTATAAAGTGGGCCATTATCGCTGCCGGATTAGTCAGCGCATTAGGCTATGGGCTCTATTTTCTATCCACAACCCCTGCATCTGAGCCCGTCGCAACCAGCACCACAGCGCCGACTCAATCAAAGACACAGGACAACAAACCCACTGAAAAACCGGCTGACAAGTCTGCAACATCAGCCAGCAAGCCCCTTCCACCAAAACCCGAAGAAGAGTGGCAGTATATGGAGTTGCTCGAAAATAGGACGGTTGAAGTTGAGAAAAAGGCCCCTCAGGCTCCGACTCGGCCATATCTAATGCAGTGTGGTGCTTATCGCCAAAGCGCTCCTGCTGAAGAACGTAAAGCGATGATCGCCTTTCAAGGTCTAACCAGTGAAGTGCGAGTGAGTGAAGGTGAAAATGGTCAATGGCACCGAGTTGTACTCGGCCCCTACGACCGAAAACGTGATGCTGAGCGCGATCGTAACCAATTACGTCGAGCTGGTATCGAACCCTGCGCAATTTGGTACTGGGACTAGCCTAAATCATATTCATTCCCCGCAAACAAAAAGCAGCACTACGCTGCTTTTTTAATGCTTGAAAAGCACAGACTTCATCCCCAGATAAAGAGCATGGCTTTTATGGCATCACATTGCCAACATAACAATGAGGTTCACCGTGACAACTATCGTATCTGTTCGCCGCGACAACAAAGTGGTCATTGCAGGAGACGGTCAGGTCTCACTCGGCAATACCGTAATGAAAGGTAATGCCCGTAAAGTACGCCGACTCTACAATAATAAAGTACTGGCAGGGTTTGCTGGCGGTACTGCTGATGCATTCACCCTATTTGAGCGCTTTGAACGCAAGCTAGAAATGCACCAAGGCCACCTCACTAAAGCAGCAGTTGAACTTGCCAAAGATTGGCGCACCGATCGCTCTCTGCGTCGCCTTGAGGCGCTGTTGGCTGTCGCTGATGAAACGGCCTCTCTGATCATCACGGGTAATGGCGACGTCGTTCAGCCAGAGAACGACCTCATCGCAATTGGCTCTGGTGGCAACTTTGCTCAAGCCGCAGCTATCGCACTACTCGAAAACACCGAGCTAGACGCTCGCACAATTGCAGAAAAAGCACTGACTATCGCAGGTGATATTTGTGTCTTCACCAATCAAAGCCACACTGTCGAAGAACTTGAAATAAAATAACAGGATGCAGCATGTCTGAAATGACCCCCCGCGAAATCGTTCACGAACTTGATCGTCATATTATTGGTCAAGACAAAGCCAAACGCGCAGTGGCAATTGCCCTGCGTAACCGCTGGCGTCGTATGCAGCTTAGCGATGAGCTGCGTCCAGAAGTTACCCCAAAAAATATCTTGATGATCGGCCCGACCGGCGTTGGTAAAACCGAAATAGCTCGACGCCTTGCCAAGCTGGCCAATGCCCCATTCATTAAAGTAGAAGCCACCAAGTTCACCGAAGTGGGCTATGTGGGCAAAGAAGTTGAAACTATTATTCGTGATCTAACGGATGTGGCCATGAAAATGACCCACCAACAAGCCACTGAGAAAGTACGCTTTCGCGCTGAAGAGCAAGCAGAAGAACGCATTCTCGACGCGCTGCTGCCACCAGCACGTGATGCTTGGGGTAAGGCAGAAGAGAGTGATAGCAATTCCTCAACCCGTCAATCGTTCCGCAAGAAACTGCGCGAAGGCAAGTTAGATGATAAAGAAATCGATATTGACGTGGCTGCGCCACAAGTCGGTGTCGAAATTATGGCCCCTCCAGGCATGGAAGAGATGACCAATCAGCTGCAGGGGCTATTTCAGAACCTCTCTGGTGGAAGTGAAAGTAAAAAGCGCAAAATGAAAATTAAAGATGCGCTAAAGCTGGCAACCGAAGAAGAAGCTGCCAAACTGGTTAACCCTGAAGAGCTCAAAGAGCAAGCAATCTACGCGGTCGAAAATAACGGTATCGTCTTTATCGATGAGATCGATAAAATCTGTAAGCGCGGTGATGTATCAGGTCCAGACGTGTCCCGTGAAGGGGTGCAACGAGATTTGCTGCCATTAATCGAAGGCTCGACGGTTACGACCAAGCACGGCATGGTAAAAACGGATCACATTCTATTTGTCGCATCGGGGGCATTCCAGGTTGCTAAACCGTCTGACTTGATCCCTGAACTACAGGGGCGTTTACCAATCCGTGTTGAATTAGAGGCACTTAGCAGCGGCGACTTCAAACGCATTTTAACCGAGCCGAAAGCGTCTTTAACAGAGCAATACTCTGCCCTTTTAGAAACCGAAAGTGTCACTATCAGCTTTGATGAAAGCGGCATCAACCAAATTGCAGAAGCTGCTTGGCAAGTCAATGAAAGCACTGAGAACATCGGTGCTCGCCGCCTGCATACGGTAATGGAACGCCTAATGGAAGAGATTTCATTTGAAGCGACCGATAGAGCTGGCGATAGCATGCTCATCGACGAAGCCTATGTGAAAAAGCACCTTGGTGAGCTGGTGGCTGACGAAGATCTCAGTCGCTTTATTCTTTAACCGAGATGAAAGCGAATGCTAACCCAGTCAAACATGGCTGGGTTTTTTTGTTAGCACTACCGTTAATTTAGATTATCATTAGCGCGTGTTTATTATAACGATGAGTAATCATGTCCTCCTCCACCCTTGCTATTTGGCTTCATGCTGCACGACCTAAAACTTTGCCGCTGGCCATCGCCTCTATCGTTTGTGGCAGTGCTGTTGCTAACCTCGATAACCAGTTTTCACTAACCATCACTTTGTTAGCAATACTGACGGCTCTGCTGTTACAAATCTTATCCAATCTTGCTAACGATTATGGCGATACTGTAAAGGGCACGGACAACGACCAACGCCTTGGTCCTCGCCGTGGTCTGCAAACGGGCAGCATTAGTCTCAGTGCCATGAAAAAAGCGATCGCTTTAAATATTGCACTCACCGCTGGTAGTGGACTTACCTTGCTCCTGCTTGCCACCACTAATTTACAAGACCTACTCAGCTTTATTTTACTCGGCGCCTTCGCCATCATTGCCTCCATTGCCTATACCATGGGTGACAAGCCCTATGGTTACCGCGGATTAGGGGACCTCTCTGTACTGATCTTTTTCGGCTGGCTCGGCGTTGCTGGCACCTATTATCTACAAGTTGGCACTATCGATATGCTTATTTTATTGCCTGCGACAGCATGCGGCCTACTGGCTGTCGGCGTGCTCAACATTAACAACCTGCGTGATATCGATAACGACAAAGCATGTGGCAAGCATACACTGGTTGTTCGCATGGGACCCCGCTGGGGACGAGCCTATCACTTAGTGCTACTGGCTAGCGCAATGCTCTGTTTTGCCCTGTTTGCCCTTATTGAGCTCAAATCTGTCTATGGTTGGCTGTTTCTCTTCGCAGCACCGCTATTATTGCATCATGGCCGAGCAGTGTTTACCTCCAAAGATGGCGCTGCGTTACGTCCGATGATGCCAGTCATGGTAAAATGCGCCCTGTTAACCAATCTATTTTTTGCCGCAGGGGTCGTATTAACTTAATGTGATTCACCGATGCTAGCTTCTATGATTGCAATGCCTGACAAGAAAGTTATACTGAAACAAGATGATTTTTTAACCACAACAAGATGTTAGCTTATGCAATATAGTACTTCTGACTTATGCGACATTTTTCTCGACCAAGTAGATGTCGTGGAGCCAATGTTCAGTGCATTTGGTGGCCGAGGCGCCTTTAGTGGTCAAGTTACGACCATCAAATGCTTTGAGGACAACGGATTGATCCGCGAAACCCTAGAGCAGAATGGGGAAGGCCGAGTGCTGCTAATTGATGGTGGTGGTTCATTGCGCCGCGCCCTCATTGATGCAGAGTTAACACAATTAGCAACCGACAATGGATGGGAAGGACTTCTGGTCTACGGCAGCGTACGCCATGTCGAGGTTCTCGAAGAGTTTGATATCGGCTTGCATGCGCTTGCGTCCATTCCTGTCGGCGCTGATAATGGCACGGGTGGCGAAGTAGATGTTGCGGTTAACTTTGGTGGAGTAACTTTTCTACCCGAAGATTACGTTTATGCCGATCTCACCGGTGTGATTTTATCGCCTGAGCCATTAGAGATTGAGACCGACGACAGCGAAGAGTGATATCTTTCGGAAGGGCAGCACATCTAACATGAACTGCCCTCCCAATATATTCTAGGCTACTCAACCTCATCCATTTTACCCAACAGCGTGCGAATACGCGCTTGCCACTGTTGATGATCATCTCGTAGTTTTGCATTTTCGCTTTGTAACGCTTCGCGATCTTCACGCAGCGCAATAGCCTCTTCGCCTACTTGTGTGTTTTTTTCTTTTAGTTCTTCAATTTCCATTTGCAGTAAGGAAATTGTGTCGACAGCCATTTGCACTTTCGCTTCCAGCTTCTCTAGGATCTCAATTGACATAGTCTTCACCTTGTTATTATCGGCTTACGCCGAACATCATTGTACACGCACCTTTCTGGGCACTGACCCCTATTGTAACCAGCTAATGATACACGGCTACCCAATTCGTCATATTTATAATGTGAATGAGTGATTTTGCGCCAATTTTTACTCAATCCTGACGGGTTATTTCACCTCCGCTCTCTCTACCCCTCTGGAAAAAATGCCGTAAACCTCACGCAAAATACGCAAACGTTTCCTTAGCTGTGTTAAAATCGCGCCCAATTAATTGAGAACCTACTTTTTTATCTCGGAGTAACCATGAAACGCGACCTAGCGATGGCTTTTTCTCGTGTCACCGAAGGAGCTGCACTGGCTGGCCACAAATGGCTTGGCCGTGGCGATAAAAACGCGGCTGACCAAGCTGCTGTAGAAGTCATGCGCATCTTGCTAAATAAAACCGACATTGATGGCGAAATTGTCATTGGTGAGGGCGAAATCGACGATGCACCTATGCTATACATCGGTGAGAAAGTTGGTCTCGGTGGCGATGCGGTAGATATCGCGGTTGACCCTATCGAAGGCACGCGAATGACGGCAATGGGGCAGAACAACGCACTGGCTGTACTGGCTGCGGGCGAAAAAGGCTCTTTCTTAAAAGCGCCTGACATGTACATGGAAAAATTGGTCGTCGGCCCAGATGCATGCGGACATATCGATCTAAGTAAGTCACTCGAAGATAACCTTGTCGCTATTGCTAAAGCACTAGGCAAAACGTTACAAGAACTTGTTGTTATTACTTTAGCTAAGCCTCGCCATGATGATGTCATTGCTGAAATGCAGCGCTTGGGTGTACGTGTCTACGCCGTGCCAGATGGCGATGTTGCCGCGTCTATCCTTACCTGTATGCCAGACAGTGACGTTGATATTATGTACTGTATCGGCGGCGCACCTGAAGGGGTGGTTTCTGCTGCTGCTATTCGTGCGCTCGGCGGCGATATGCAAGGACGCTTACTTCCACGTCATGAAGTGAAAGGCGATTGCGAAGAAAATCGCCGTCTTGGTGAAGAAGAGATCAAACGTTGTACTGAAATGGGTATTGAAACCAATAAAGTACTGGCATTGGGTGACATGGCGCAAAGCGACAATGTTGTTTTCGCGGGTACCGGTATCACCAAAGGAGATTTGCTCGAGGGGATAACCCGCAATGGCAATATCGCAACGACAGAAACCTTACTGATCCGTGGCAAATGCCGCACTATCCGTCGCATCAAGTCAACACACTACCTTGATCGCAAAGATGATGGCGTGAAAGAGCAGGTGCTCTAAGCCTACCGTTTGGTGCAAGTCGCTCGGCTTGCACCGCTTAATGATTAAAAAGAAGTTGTCGCGCATTGACTTTTTTGGCTAAGCTTAGTTTATAAAGAAATAGCTTTACAAACTAACAGGTCAGCATGAAAACGATCGACAAAATTCTGCACTTCCTCAAACGCGAAGGGCAAGCCACCGCCAAGCAACTCTCTGCAGAGTTGTCGATGACCACCATGGGCGTACGCCAGCACTTACAAAGCTTAGAAAGTGAAGGTCTCATCAGTTTTTATGACCAACGCATTAAGGTCGGTCGCCCTACGAGGCATTGGAAATTAACCCAGCAAGGCCACCAGCACTTCTCCGATGGGCACAGCGAATTATCGATACAACTTCTCGATGCTGTGCAACAAACACTGGGGTCAACAAGCTTACAAACCGTTCTTCAAGCTCGGGAAGAAAACAGCTATCAAAAATATAAGACGGCGCTGATTAATTCCACCTCAATTACAGACAAAGTTCAAACACTGGCTAAACTTAGAGAGCAAGAAGGGTATATGGCAGAAATGATTGAATCTGCGCCTGGCCAGTATTTACTCATTGAAAATCACTGCCCTATCTGTAAAGCGGCACAAAATAACACCGCGCTGTGTCAATCTGAGTTAACCATCTTTCAGCGCCTTCTAGGCACCACCTGCACCGTTGACCGCATTGAGCATATCATTCAAGGTCAGCGACGTTGTGCTTATCGAATTACGGTCAACAACTGAGGAGAGCATATGGCTGATTGGATCCCTGCATTAGTTATTGAAAATCGTCACTGGAACAACGACCTATTCAGCTTGACGCTTGAGGCTAACATTGAGCCATTCAAAGCGGGTCAGTTCACTAAACTCGCCCTTGATATCGATGGCAAGCGGATTCAGCGTGCTTACTCATTTGTTAACCCACCGACAGAAAATCGCATTGAAGTCTATGCCACGCGTGTGGCAGATGGCCTTCTGTCACCTCGCTTACATGCCCTGTCGCCGGGCGACCAAGTTTGGGTGACTGCTAGAGCGAATGGTTTTTTTACTCTCGATGAAGTGCCTGATAGCAGTGTGCTGTGGATGATGGCAACGGGCACGGCACTAGGACCATTTCTCTCTATTTTGCGCGATGACATCGTGTGGCGACGCTTTCGCAAAGTGGTTTTAAACCATGCGGTTCGTTATGCTGCAGATCTGAGTTATCAAGGCGAGCTCAACGAACTAAAACAGCGTTATCCCGACCAGTTGATCATTCAGCCTTTTGCAAGCCGTGAACCCGTTCCCGGCGCCTTGAACGGTAGAATAACCCACGCCTTGGCTGATGGCTTGCTGGAACGAATGGTTGGGCTTGAACTGCGCGCAGACAACAGCCAGGTGATGATCTGTGGTAATCCACAGATGGTCAAAGACACCCTATCCGCGCTAGAGCAAAAAGGGTTAAGTAAAAATCTGCGTCGTTCACCTGGACAGATCACCATGGAGCATTATTGGTAAAAATATAAGTTATTGATACGTCCCGTCTCAATATTGAGACACAGCCCTGCTCGCACTCATGCCTACAATAATAGACACGACGTTTCTGCGAGGCAAAACAGTGGAGAAATTACCGCCATTTGATGAGCTAGTTGAGCTTGCCAAACACCATCCTGATAAGCTAGAAGCCTTGCGAGAACGTATGGTTAATTCGTTAATTTCGGAGGCGAGAGAAGAGGCTCAGCCGCGATTAAGAGCGCAGCAATACCACATCCAACAGGTTATTCAACGCGGTAAAAACCCCAACCATACCAACGTATTGTTATTAAAAGAGCTGCAAGCACAGCTTTATCGCCTCAGTCTGTCCATTAATGATCCCACCCAACTGCAACAACACACGGCATCAATCCATCAATTAAAACCTAGGTCAGAATAACCACACTAAGGCTGAGGCCGGGATTTACTTCATACTAACGCCCACCACAATGAATACCTGTCACTACGCTTGCAGTGCTTTGGTAAACGTCGCTTTATCCATATCTCGCATTTCGATGGTCAGGCTGAAGACAGCCCCTGCGTGATGACGTAAGACCCCCAGAAACTGTTCCGCTAAACGTTGTTTACTTTGTTCATCGCGTCCAGACAACAACGCAAAATCCACGTGAATGAAGTCGCAGCTATCTTCTCGTCTTCCAATTTGCCAATGGTGGCAAGGGTAACAGCGTGATTTAATTGCATCATCCTCAAACAGCGCACTCTGCAAACAAACTTGATGTAAGTCGTCCAACAACGCCGCTATATTGACTTGCTCGGCGACCGACTCTGAATATTCCATCACTAAATTTGGCATCCTGATTTCCTTACCCTGTAAGTTTGTGTCAATCTCGTTACATTAACACAGGCACGCACGACACTCCCTTTTAATGCGAATAGAATGATAAGCCAAGCCATGGTTGCTTAAAATCTACCCAGACAATCGCAACAACCACGCGTTACCATGATTTTAAGCAGTAAAACTTTCAGAATCTGATGGTATAGTGTTAAACAGCTGTGATTTTTTTACATTCATTAATATTGGAGAAAAGCTATGCGCCATCCTGTTGTTATGGGTAACTGGAAGCTAAACGGTAACAAAACAATGGTCACGGATCTGATCAAGGGTCTGGACGCAGCACTAGCTGGTGTTGAAGGTGTTGATGTGGCTATCGCGCCACCAGTTATGTACACCGATCTAGCTGAGCAACTTATCAGCAAAGCTGACAGCAAAATTATCCTAGGCTCTCAGAATGTTGATGTTAATGCGAGCGGCGCGTTCACTGGCGATATCTCTCCAGAAATGCTGAAAGACTTTGGTGCGTCTCACATCATCATCGGCCACTCTGAGCGTCGTGAGTACCACAACGAGTCAGACGAGTTCGTTGCGAAGAAATTTGCATTCCTAAAAGAGCACGGCCTAACGCCAGTGTTATGCATCGGTGAATCAGAAGCACAAAACGAAGCAGGTGAAACTGAAGCAGTATGTGCACGTCAAATCGACGCTGTAATCAACCTGCTAGGTGCTGAAGCACTAAACGGCGCAATTATCGCGTACGAACCAATCTGGGCTATCGGTACTGGTAAAGCTGCAACCGCTGATGATGCACAACGTATTCACGCGTCAATCCGTGCACACATTGCTGAAAAGAATGCAGACGTAGCTAAAAACGTTGTTATTCAATACGGTGGCTCTGTAAAACCTGAGAATGCAGAAGCTTACTTTGCACAGCCAGACATTGACGGTGCATTGGTTGGTGGCGCATCACTTGATGCAGAAAGCTTTGCCGCTATCGCAAAAGCAGCCGCTAAAGCGAAAAACGCATAAGCCGAGACGAAAAATAAAGCACGCTCATTGGCGTGCTTTTTCGTTTGATACAAAAAAGCACAGCCCGATATGGTCGCTGTGCTTTTTTTAACTCAATAAACGTTAGAACAATTTGTTTGCTAAGTCATAGAGATCTTTCTTAAACGGACGGCGCATGTTCTCAATAGCATCAATGATATCGTGGTGTACCATCTTCTCTTCTTGAATACCAACACAACGACCACCTTCGCCTTGCAGCAGCAGATCGACAGCAAACGCTCCCATACGAGAAGCTAAAACACGGTCGAACGCCGTTGGCTGACCGCCACGTTGGATGTGCCCTAAGATCGTTGCACGCGTCTCACGACCCGTTTCCGCTTCAATGTACTTAGCCAGTTCATTGACATCGGTCATCAGCTCAGTAATCGCAATAATTGCATGCTTCTTACCTTTATAGATGCCCTCTTTGATCTTAGATAGCAGCTCTTCCTTGTTGAGGCCAACTTCAGGTGTAATGATATACTCACATCCACCCGCAATAGATGCCATCAACGTCAAATCACCACAGTGACGTCCCATTACTTCAACAATTGAAATGCGCTGGTGAGACGAAGACGTATCACGTAAACGGTCAATCGCATCAATAACAGTATTCAGTGCTGTTAGGTAACCAATCGTATAGTCAGTTCCTGCTACGTCATTATCGATCGTACCCGGCACACCAATACATGGGTAACCCATTTCGGTTAGCTTCTTCGCCCCCATGTATGAACCGTCACCACCGATCACAACCAATGCATCGATACCATGCATTTTTAGGTTTTCAATGGCTTGAGCACGTACTTTTTCATCTTTAAACTCAGGAAAACGTGCCGAACCTAGGAACGTTCCTCCTTTGTTGATCACGTCTGATACACTGTTCCGATTTAGTTTTTCAATTCGGTTCTGATGCAGGCCCAAATAGCCATCATAAATACCGTAAACTTCCAAACCTTCAGACAGTGCTGAACGAACCACGCCGCGAACCGCAGCATTCATACCCGGTGCGTCACCACCACTGGTCAATACACCAATCTTCTTAATCATGGTTACCCTCTGACATTGGGAATTAATAACAATTCCTAGAAACGGGTGATTGGGGTTCCCCTTCCCAATCCAACAGCACGCTGCTTATCCCGCATTACTACTGTAACTTTCTTACCTAACGTAGGAGTATTACAATTTTGATAAAAAAATTTGTTGATTCACATCAGGATCAATCCCGACTTTGTGATTGAATCCATAATTATTCCATTGTTTAGCAATCACATGCTATAGAAATGTTAGGGAATTTCTCCTTTCTGCTCTCGTTTTGTTCCCACCACGGATACCGGATCTTGATGAATAATAATATCAGCACCAGGAAAAGCGACTTCTAATAGGTCTTCCACTTGGTCGGCAACTCGATGTGCATCGATCAACTTTAAATCATCGTCTAACTCTAAATGTAGCTGAATAAACTTAATTGGACCGGATTGCCGAGTTCGCAGCTCATGCACACCATGTACACGCTGTACATTAATGGCTATTTTACGAATTTTGGCTAATTCGGCGGCTGGAAGTTGATGATCTAGCAGCGTTTGCACGGCTTGGTGGCCCATCATCAAAGCGCCAATAAGAATATAGATACCAATACCAATGGCAAACAATGCATCCGCTTCCATCCAGCCCCACCAACTCAAGGCCAGTGCGACCATGATGGCCATATTCATATAAAGATCAGATTTGTAATGCAGAGAATCTGCGGCAATGGCCTGACTACCGGTTTGTCTTACCACCCAGTTTTGAAAAGAGACCAGGGCTAGTGTAACGACGATAGCAAAGCCACTCACTGCCACCCCATAGCCAGGTTCAAGTAGGACTTGCGGACGAAATAGACGCTCCACGCCACTTAACAAGAGAAAACAGGCGGAGCCAGAAATAAACATCGCTTGCGCCAACGCCGCTAAAGATTCAGCTTTACCATGACCAAATCGATGTTCACGATCGGCAGGCTGTAATGCATAGCGCACGACAATAAGATTGGTAATTGATGCCGCCATATCTAACACAGAGTCGACGAGCGACGCCAACATAGTGACTGAGCCCGTATGCCACCATGTTACCAACTTAATTAACATCAATAGTGTTGCCACACCAGATGCAGTCCAGGCTGCCGTTTGTACTAGCTTGGCATATTTTGCGTTCATAGATAGTCCATCACCTGAAAATGATGGACAAGTATACACGACTAGAAAGAGGAAGAAAGCGGAGGAGCCCTCCGCTAACCAACCGTATCATTACCACCAATCACGGCAATTTTGACGACGACCATCGCGCTTACCTTTCCTATCTTGGTATGTTTCCATGTTATTTTGTTGCTGCTCTAAGAGGGTTTGCTTCTGCTCGTCCGTTAGTACACTCATTAGGGCATGGCGTTGCTCCAGCATTTCGATTCGACGTTGTTGCTGTTGCCCTGTCATCTGTTGGGCCAACTGTTGTGCCGCTTCATGATCAAATTCCGGCGCAAGCATCAGTGCATGCATTGCTTCGCGATGTGTGTCACGAACCGCTTGGCGCGTCACGTTGTCCTGTGCGCTTTCAGCACGGAAATTTTCACGCAACGTGTCTATTTCCTTTTTTTGTGCGTCACTCAAATCCAATTGTTGCAACCCTCTAGACATATCAGCAGAGCAAAAGTCACGTTGACCCTTTCCACCCTGAGGGCCACCAAATGCCAGTGCGCCGATTGAGGTTGCTAACAATGGTATTGCTACGGCTACTGCAATAAGGGTTTTGTTTTTCATGAGGTGTTACTCCTGTTGTTTAAACTAACTGAATACCAGTTTAGTTTAGCGGCTTATGTGTAAAGCAATGCCTACTGAACGTAAAGATGGGTAAAGCTCTATCATGTCGGCTTGGCAATCAATTGCGCTTTCATAGATACTAGGCTTCTAATAGGAGGAGATGGCATGCATACAATATTATTGGTCGATGACGACAAAGAGCTGCGCGACTTGCTCTGCGACATACTCACACTGGAAGGGTTCAATGTCATTCAAGCCAGTAACGGCGAGGAAGGGCTAAAACAACTCTCTCCGCAGGTTGACCTCGTATTGTTGGATGTCATGATGCCGATGATGAATGGCATGGACATGCTACGCCACCTGCGTAAGAACTACTCGACCCCAGTACTGATGCTGACCGCGAAAGGCGATGAGATTGATCGTGTGCTTGGCCTTGAGTTGGGGGCTGACGACTACCTACCAAAGCCGTTTAGTGATCGCGAACTGCTAGCGCGCATGCGAGCCATCCTTCGACGCACTAAGGTAGAGACTAAAAATCAGCATGATACGCTCTCCTTTCAAGATATTGTCATATACCCCGGTCGCCAAGAGGCTTATTGCCAAGACCAGCTCATTGAGATGACCGCGACCGAGCTGGCGCTCCTTCACTATTTTGTTCAAGCGCCGGGCACCATTATCTCGAAAGCCGATTTAAGCCTAAATGTGCTTGGTAAGCGCCTCTCTCCTTTCGACCGTGCCATTGATATGCATGTATCAAACTTACGTAAAAAACTGCCGGAACGCGCCGATGGTAAACCGCGCTTGAAAACACTGCGTGGTAAAGGTTATTTATTGGTTGAGGATAGTGAATGAACTTGCCACGCTTCTCCAGTCTCTATGGGCGTATCTTTGCCACATTTTGGTGCACGCTGCTCATCGTTGTGATCGCACTGTTAGCCCTGCCACGTTTTGATCCTCGGTCACAACATAATATTCCGCAGCAACACTTAGAGGGTACTCAGCAATCAATCGCCCAGTTTTCAAAAGTATCACTACCCCTTGAGCGCAAAATAGAACTGATCCGTAACAAACAAAAAGAGCTCAATTATGTTGCACACTTTACCTCGCCAGATGGCAATCCTATCGGGCGGGTTCCAATGCCAATGGCACGCGGTATCGCTAGCTTTGCAGCCAGCTCCTATGACCCCAGCAATCCACAGCAACAACGGTTTGGCCATGGCATTGTCTCTGGTCCTTTTATCCTAAATGCAGAAGATGGTAGTGCCTATATGTACCTCATTCGCAGAGGGACAAATAAAATACCTTGGTTCATTCGCTTATTAGACGAGCCATTTAAAATGCTGTTAATCACGATGTTGGTCAGCACGCCCTTCTTGCTATGGCTGGCTTGGGCCGTGACCCAACCAGCTCGTCGCTTACAACTGGCCGCCGAAAAAGTTAGCCGCGGGCAATTGGAGCCAGATCCTTCATTGGAAAAAGGGCCCAGCGAATTCATTAAAACCGGGCAGAGCTTCAACCATATGGTCAGCACGCTAAATAAGATGATATACGGGCAGCAACGGCTGTTGTCGGATATTTCACATGAGCTGCGTTCACCCCTAACCCGGTTGAGAATGGCGGCTGCTCTGGCTGCCAGAAAGCAAGGCTCTAGCAAGGAAATCGACCGTATCGATACCGAAGCTGAACGGTTAGAAAGCATGATCTGTGACTTGCTGGACTTGTCTCGAATGCAAATCAATAGCCACATGGAGTTTCAGCACTGTAACGCTGAGGATATCTGGCTCGAAATGCTCAAAGATGCTCGATTTGAAGCTGAGCAGCTCGACAAGCAACTACACTGGAACCAGCTAGAAGAGTGGCACTTATTTGCCCACCCTTCGCTACTGTATAGCGCATTGGAGAACGTGATTCGTAACGCGATTAAGTACGCGCAAACAGAAATAAGCATCTCGTTTACCGCCGATAACAATACCCTAACCGTCATCATTGATGATGATGGTGCTGGCGTACCAGAAGCGGAAAGAGGCGAGATATTTAAGCCGTTTTACCGCGTTTCTACGGCGCGAGACCGTCACAGTGGCGGCACTGGGTTAGGGTTGTCCATAACCGAAAATGCCGTACGCCAACACAATGGCAGCATTGACGCGTCACAGAGCCCACTTGGCGGACTACGTATTACACTGTCATTGCCGCTATCACCAATCAATAACAGTGCAGCTTAAAAGGAGTAAGGCACGCATGCCATAGCGTGCCCCTTAATTTTGCAAGCTACTGCCCTGAAGGAAAACCCACTTGGCGCCAAGCTTCATAACTAATAATCGCAACAGTATTAGACAAGTTTAAACTGCGTGCTCCTTCCATCATTGGGACACGAATGCGCTCAAAGGCTGCATTTCGCACCTCATCCGGTAAGCCCGATGTCTCGGAGCCAAACAGTAAAACATCCTCATCCTGATAAGACATGCTAGCGTAATTTGTTGAACCTTTCGTGGTGCAAGCAAAGATACGTCGCTCACTCATCGCTTGTAAGAATGCCGCGTAATTTTCATGCCGTGTCACCCGCGCCATATCGCTGTAATCAAGACTGGCTCGGCGCAGTTGTTTCTCTTCCAAACTAAAGCCTAATGGTTCGATAAGGTGCAAATGGAAGCCGTTGTTAGAACAAAGGCGAATAATATTTCCGGTATTCGGTGCAATTTGTGGTTCATACAGTGCGATGTGAAACATAAAAACTAACTCAAAAAATTCTCAGGGATCACTGGCAGGGCCGAGCAATCATGGTTGATATAATCATCACGGCCTTAAATACCGTCACCACCAATAAACGTTTTACTGTTGCCATTAAACTGCTGATCCATGTCCATTGCCGGCATCTCTGACGTAGGGCGCCCCACGACCTTAGCCGGAACACCCGCCACCGTCGTATGAGCAGGAACGGGGTTTAATACCACTGAACAGGAGCCGATTTTGGCCCCTTTGCCCACCTCGATATTACCCAACACCTTGGCACCGGCACCAATCATAACGCCTTCACGGATCTTAGGGTGACGATCGCCACTCTCTTTGCCGGTACCACCGAGCGTGACGTCTTGCAAGATCGACACGTCATTTTCGATAACCGCCGTTTCACCGACGACAATGCCGGTCGCATGGTCAAACATAATGCCACGGCCTATCTTAGCGGCAGGGTGAACATCGACCTGACAAACCACAGAAATCTGATTCTGCAAATAGACCGCCAACGCGACTCGACCTTGCTTCCAGAGCCAGTTCGCAACGCGATAGCCTTGCAGGGCATGATACCCCTTAAGGTATAACAAGGGGATAGAACACATTTCCACAGCAGGGTCACGCTCAACGATCGCCTTAATATCATAAGCTGCCGCCTCACCAATTTGAGGATCATTTTGAAACGCTTCTTCAACTACTTCACGCACAGCCATGGCCTGCATCGATGGCGTCGCGAGCTTATTGGCAAGAATAAAGCTTAATGCCCCCTGCAAATTATCATGATTTAAAATGGTGGCATGATAAAAGCTAGCCAACATCGGCTCTTGCTCTGACTGTTGTTTTGCTTCGGTACGGATGAGCTCCCATACCTGATGTTTGTGGCATTCCATCGTGGGTATAACCTGTAAAAACCTCGTTGCTATAACTGTAACCATGTGGGTAGAAAATACAATCCACCCATAAAAAAACGCGCCAAAATGGCGCGTTTTTTTATTCACAGAGACGAATACCGTTAGGATTCACCCTTCTTGTCACGAGCCAGCAGATCTTTTGCGGCTTGTCGGGCGTCTTTATCCTGATAAAGAACCTGATAAATTTGGTCCACAATCGGCATTTCGACGCCATGACGTTGAGCTAGCATCCATACCTCTTTGGTATTACGATAACCCTCGACCACTTGACCAATCTCTTGCTGCACTGTATCAACATCACCGCCTTGACCCAAACCGAGTCCAAAGCGACGATTACGCGATTGATTATCCGTGCAGGTCAAGACCAAATCACCCAGTCCAGCCATGCCCATAAAGGTTTCAGGCTGTGCACCTAATGCAGCACCAAGGCGACACATTTCAGCTAATCCACGCGTGATCAGAGCCGTTCGCGCATTCGCACCAAAGCCGATCCCATCGGACATACCTGCACCAATGGCAATCACGTTTTTGACCGCGCCACCCAACTGCATACCAACAAAATCACGATTGCGGTAAACGCGGAATGTTTTGCTGCAGTGAATGGTCTCTTGCAAATCGGCAACAAACTGTGCATCCGTAGAAGCAACAGAGATAGCGGTAGGCATCCCTTTCGCCAACTCCATCGCAAACGTCGGGCCAGAAAGGACCGCCAGTGGGATAGCTTCACCTAAATGCTCAAAGGCAACGTCTTGAAGTAAACGACCCGTTTCCGGCTCTAGCCCTTTGGTTGCCCAACACAAGCGTGAATCATCGCGTAGAAATGGTTTCACTTGTCCTAGTACGAGGCCAAAGACGTGACTTGGTACCACCAGCAATAAATCGCGACTTGCTTGCACTGCTGCTTGTAAATCACTGGTAACAATGAGGCTATCAGGAAAATCGACCCCCGGAAGAAACTCTTCATTTCGGCGATCAATTTCCAGTTGAGCCATGTGCTCATGCTCATGGCCCCACAATACGACATTCGCTCCATCACGCGCTAAAGATATCGCCAGAGCGGTACCGTATGAGCCAGCACCCAATACGGTCATTGTGATTGGGTTATTGGTCATCTCAGTCACCAAATTATGCTTCTGCTTGACCTTGCTCACCCGCTGCTTGTTGCTTTTGCAGGTAGTTCATGAACAATGCGTCAAAGTTAACTGGTGCTAGGTTCAGTTGTGGGAAAGTTCCCTTAACGACCAAGCTAGAAATAGTTTCACGTGCGTACGGGAACAAGATGTTCGGGCAGAATGCACCTAGGCAATGCGCAAGTTGTGGCGCTTCCATACCAGCAACAGAGAAGATACCGCCCTGCTGTACTTCACATAAAAATGCTGTGTCATCAGCATTTTTTACCGTTACAGTCAGACGTAAAATCACTTCATAAACGCCTTCAGTCAGCTGACGGCTTTGCGTATCAAGATCCAGTTTAACGTCTGGCTGCCACTCTTTTTGGAACATTTCCGGCGAGTTTGGCGCTTCAAAAGAGACATCTTTCAGGAAAATACGTTGAATTTGGAAGTTTTGTGTATCTTGGGTTGGTTGCGCTGCTTCAGCCATAGGAAAATCCTTTACATATATCTAAATAAAATATGCAGAGCGTTGTCTGCATTAAAAATCGGGTTATTTTTTCTTCGCTTTCTTACCGTTGACGAGTGGCATTTTTGCCTCTGCCCAACCAATAAGACCATCTTTTAGCAGATAAACACGCTCAAAACCGCCCTTCGCTAACAGGTTGGCATTTTCATGCGCCGTTTGGCCTGTCTTGCATACAACGATGATGGGGGTTTGTTTGTGCTTTTCAAGGGATGTAAGAGTCTGCGCTTTAATCTCGCTTGGCAAAACGTGAATTGCGTCGACAATATGGCCGCGAGCAAATTCATCTTTACTGCGAATATCGACAAATACGCCCTCTTCACGATTCACCAGCATTGTCGCACCTTGCGCATCAACCACGGTATAAGCGGCTGTTTTTTGCTTTATAATTGAGGTGATCACGGTAACCAACAATCCTACCCAGATCAGGGATAACATCAGGTTGTTCGTCGCAAAGTCCAAGTATTGTTGCATCTTAACTAACTCTGTTACTGAATGTATGAAGGCTTGAGTATACCCACGTAAACGGGCTTGTACAGCCACGACATACAAAACCGCGCTAACGCTCACTATCGTTTTGCAGTGTAGCACGCGATATTAACCTACCGATAACCCACCAAGTCAATTAGACGACTTTAATCCAGAAAAATACCCCCGCACCCTTTACACTATGTAATCAAAATGAATATATTTTACGTAATCGTTATCACCATGCCTGACGAATGTTTGATCTTAACCTGCAATTCTGGCGTGGTATTGTTGTAAAATTACATGACTAGCGCATTACAAACAGAGTTTTAACTACTTAAAGAGGACAGGTTATGTCTGCGAAAAAGCCAATGGCTTTGGTGATCCTAGATGGTTGGGGTTATCGTGAAGACACGCAAAGCAATGCAATTGCCAATGCAAACACCCCAGTTATGGACGATTTGATGGCAAACAGCGCAAACTCGCTGATTTCAGCCTCTGGCATGGATGTCGGCCTACCTGACGGCCAAATGGGCAACTCCGAAGTGGGTCACACCAATATCGGTGCAGGCCGCGTGGTCTATCAAGATCTTACCCGCATCACAAAATCCATTGCTGATGGCGACTTCTTTGAAAACGACGCCATTGTGACAGCAATGGACAAAGCGATTAACGCTGGCAAAGCCGTTCACCTGATGGGGCTAATGTCTCCGGGTGGCGTACATAGCCACGAAGACCACATCGCTGCAGCCGTTGAAATGGCCGCAAAGCGAGGTGCCGAGAAAATCTACCTACACTGCTTCCTCGATGGTCGCGATACACCGCCACGTAGTGCACAAGCATCTCTAGAACGATTTGATGCTCTGTTTGCTCAGCTTGGCAAAGGACGTGTTGCGTCTTTGGTGGGCCGTTACTACGCTATGGATCGTGATAACAACTGGGATCGCGTTGAAGTTGCTTATGACCTACTAACCAACGCCAATGCCGCCTTTACTGTCTCTTCTGCTGTTGAAGGACTAGAAGCCGCATACAGTCGTGATGAAAACGATGAGTTTGTTCAAGCGACAGTAATTCAAGCTGAGGGACAACCCTCTGCTGCGATGGAAGATGGCGATGCCGTTATCTTCATGAACTACCGTGCTGACCGTGCTCGTCAAATCACGCGTACCTTTATGCCTGATTTCACTGGCTTCGCACGCAAAGCATTCCCAGCCTTGGCTGACTTCGTGATGCTGACCGAATATGCCGCGGATATTCCAGCCTCTATCGCTTTCCCACCGGCATCGCTTGAGAATACGCTCGGTGAGTGGCTATCCAAGCATGATAAGAAGCAACTTCGTATCTCTGAAACCGAGAAATACGCGCACGTTACTTTCTTCTTCAATGGCGGTAAAGAAGATGAGTTTGACGGCGAAGTTCGTTCACTGGTTAACTCGCCGAAAGTTGCCACCTACGATCTACAGCCTGAAATGAGCTCTGTTGAACTAACTGAAAAGTTGGTCGCGGCGATCAAAAGTGGCGAATACGACTACATCATCTGTAACTATCCAAATGGCGACATGGTGGGTCACACGGGTGTTTATGATGCAGCGATTGCAGCGTGTGAAGCACTAGATAGCTGCATCGGCGAAGTGGTTGAAGCGATTAAATCTGTGGATGGGCAAATGCTAATCACAGCCGATCACGGTAATGCCGAGATGATGGTTAACCCTGAAACGGGTGGCATCCACACGGCACACACCAACCTGCCGGTACCACTTATCTATGTTGGCGATAAAGAAGTAACCGCAGTTGAAGGTGGAAGCTTGTCTGATATCGCACCAACTATGCTGTCACTCACAGGGATGGAAACCCCTGAAGAGATGACTGGTAAGGTGCTGTTCAATCTGAAATAATCACAACCATGCGGAATGTGATTAGTGTGATTAAACGCTCTATTTTCGCCAGAGCATTTTGCTCTGGCGTTTTGTTATGCCTGTCACTTCCAAGCCTTGCCTCACAAGCACAGCTCGACGGTGTACAACAAGAGATTGACCGCCAGTCCAACCAGATTTCACTGCATCAAACCGATCTATCGGCACTGCAAGCCGAACTAAAAACCCTCGATAAACGTATCGCTGGCTACAGCCAGCAAACACGTACCTTAGAGCAACAACAACAACAGACATCTCAGCATATCAGCCAGCTCAATAAAGAGCTCAATCAATTAGAACAAACACAAGCCAAGCAAAGAGCGTTGATTGAAGAGCTACTGGTCGTGCAATACAAGCAAGGTCACCAGCAACCTCTTGCCGATCTGCTAAATCGCGGCACACAGCAACAACGCGAACGCATGCAAACCTATGCCACTTACCTTAGCCAAGCGCGAATAGATACACTGGAACAGCTAGCGGCAACAGAAACAGAGTTGAGCCTCAAGCGCCATCAACTCAGTCAGCAGCAACAAGCTAACCAGACACAATTGACGCAGCTAAAAGAGAAGCAGCTCGCATTAAAAGACAATCAGCAGCAGCAACGCAAAACGGTTTCACAAATAGAGCGCACACTCAAAGAGGGGCAACGCTACCTGCAAGAGCTGGAAACCAACCAAGTTAGATTGCAGCAAGAAGCAGCAAAAGCCGCAGAAGCCGCGCGCCGCGCCGCCATTAAGATGGATGGCTTAGCTAAATACAAAGGTCGACTCGACTGGCCTGTTAGCGGTAACGTTGTGCATCGTTATAATAGTGCTCAAACCGGACAATTAAAGTGGAAAGGCATGGTGATTGCCAGCCCTTCTGGTACTGAAGTCAAAGCGGTACAAGATGGTAAAGTGGTTTTTGCTGACTGGTTACGTGGTTATGGATTATTAATCATGCTCGATCACGGCAAAGATACCATGACCCTCTATGGCTATAACCAAACATTGTTGCGAAGCGTGGGTGATACCGTGAAAGCTGGCGACCCCTTAGCATTAGTCGGTGATAGTGGTGGCCAAGATCAGAGCGCACTCTACTTCCAAATCCGCCAGAAAGGCCAACCTATCAACCCGCACCCCTGGTTAAAATAAGGAGAAGGCATGCGTTTTGGTGTAAGTTTACTGTGCTTAACACCGTGCTGGCTGCAAGCCGCCCTACTCGCTTTGGTTATCGATGATATGGGCTATCGCCCACTTCCGACGGAATTCGATAGCTTACCACCTGAGATCAGCCTATCCATTTTACCGGATACCCCATACGGCCAAGCCGTTGCCCAATCAGCAATGTCACAACAGCGTGATATTCTCATCCATATGCCAATGCAGCCGGCTGGCGCTGCACCTTTAGAGCCCGCCACCCTGCTCGAATCTATGTCACAAGAGAGATTGCAGTCCATTCTGCGCAGCGCTATCACACAGTATCCAGATGCGATTGGCTTAAACAACCATATGGGCTCATACCTTACTGCTCAGCCTGAGCCTATGCACTGGGTGATGCAAGTGTTGGCGTTATATAACCTCCACTTTCTCGATAGCATGACGACCATTGATAGTCTTGCTGCCACAACGGCGCGTCATTACCAGATCCCGACCTTGCAACGGCATATTTTTATCGATCATGAAGTTAACCCTGACTTCATCACTCGACAACTAAAAGTTGCAGAAGCCGCGGCACAACAACACGGTTTTGCTATTGCTATTGGCCACCCTCACCCACTCACCCTGCGCATTTTACAACAGCAACTCCCCTTGCTTGACGTGGAGCTAGTGAGCATCTCGACGTTATGGAGTAGCGGTAAACGTTAGGCGCTAACTTAGCCAGATCATCTTTGACTAAACACGAAATACTAATGAAGTGTAGGATTAGTTATTGGGACAGGTCATAACCTAAAAAGCCGAGTATTAATATTACTCGGCTTGAAAAGAACTCTCTTAATACAGATCTGAGGTTATTTAACTGCTTTTATACGGTAATTCAATAATCTGATACCCCTGAAACTCTTTAATCGTTAGGGTTACGCTATCTTCCTCAATCAAAACATCCTCTAGCTGCAACAGCTCATCGGTCGGAATCACCTCTTTTACATCCGCAAGGGTTAAAGTAAGCGTTAAGTTATTAACCACTGGCTTAGAGTCGACGATCAGTAATTCGCGGCACTTTGACTCAGGAACATAATTGAGCAAGTGAATAACATACCGACCATGACTTTCTTGTTTATTCACAGTTGTAATAAGTGATTTTGGTCCGTTGTGCTTAACTAACGGCTTACCCAACAGTGCGTTACATTGATCTGCAACTAATGTACGGATCCAGCGAGCCCCTTTATCGGCATATATCTCAAATACCGGATTACCAAAATATGCAGACTGCTCAGTCGCCACCAAAGAAGGGTGAATAACCTTACGCGACGAAGGTGTTTGACGGTGTGAGCAGAAGTTAGTCCCTTCCCTGTCGAAGTAAGGCGCAATGGCCTCGCCAAGTACAGTACTTCCCGGCTCAGCAGAGACTTCAACACTACCGGAATACATCACTAGCTCCTCTTCAGGAATGCCCTGCTCCTGAAGATGCTCAAGCGCTGCTGTACGCTTAAAGTAATCAAGTTTATGGGTGATTCTGCCTTTCGGATTAACTCCTACACCAGGGATCAGCGCCGAAGATAACTCGTCATTAAATGGCGTCATACCACACATCAACACCTTGCCACCTGTGGCCATAAATGCGTTAACTTTTTCTGTGAGCTGCGCCGACAAGCGGTAGTCATCAGGGAAAACGAGAAGCTTGTACTTCGACAGCTCAACAGTCGAATCAATAACATCAAATTGGAATCCACTGTCTTGCAGGATATTAGAGGCCGCCGTGAGAGACTTCGAGATCAGATCAGGATCTTCAACTTCTTTTTGCTCTAGTCCGGCAAAGCACTCCTCGGTATTAAACAAACCAATTTCGACCAGTGCCTCAGCACCGATAATATACGCTTCAGCTTCTTCTAGCTTATTATATACCTGCCCGATCAAGTTATATGTGGTCTCTGACAAAGTGCCATCTGGATGCATTTGGTCGCCAATGGAGCATGCGGTATTGAACGCCGTCGGCAGGAAGCACTCATATTCAAGCGCCTCAAGATTTTTGAAAGAGTGAAAATCACCCCAAGATGTTTGAAATTTCCCTGTCATTGACAGAACCGGCATATCGAACATACGAGAATAGCGTCCGATGACAGGATAATGGTCATATCCCCATTCCCCAGAAGGAAGGGACTCTACCTCTACATGAGACAAGGTATCAATAAACTCGCGATAATCGGGGAAAATATGGCTAGTATTGTAATATACCGTTGCTTCAGGATTGATTGAGCGTACTAATCCAGACATCTCTTCTCTGAATTTATTAAGCGTTTCTGTATAGAACTTAATCCTCTCAGCCTTATCTGTATAGTCAATGCCTTTCTCTTTCATCATGCCGACACAAGCATCACATGAGCAGTCTTTTACCCTTACAATATCGTAAAACAGACCATCAACATCATATTTATTTAAGAGTTCAACTGTCTCCTCTTTAATAAATTCAGCGTACTCTGTATTTACACAAAGGTATGAGTAGAATCCTTGCTCAGCCGTTGGCGCACTGTCATTTAGATTGACAATAACACTGCCATCTTGATTACGCATCAACCATTCAGGGTGCAAGGTTGCAATTTTTTGGTCCCACTGGATTGGAGTGTAAATAGGTACCTTAATCCCAACGCTATGGCACGCAGCTATCTGTTTGCCTAGTAAATCTTCAATGGCCAAATTCTTGTGTATGTGATCGGCGTGAATTTCTGACTTATAATATAGATTACCATGGTGGCATCGTGCAAAACAGGTTATCGAGTTTACATTTGCTTCTTGCAATGTGCTCGCGAATTTCTCTGCATCAAAATGCTTACCTACATCTGGAATTAAATCACTGGTATGAAAATCTAAATGAATTTGACGCTGATTAATATTTACATTCATAACTTTATTATCCAACATTATTAGTGATGATTAAATTTTTTAAACTATACCAATACTTCTTCTTTGATTTGTCTCTCGGCACTCATATTCTTATAGTTCTCAAGATAGTCACCTTTCAACTTATAGAACTTTGTATAAATAACATAAGAAAGTAGGCATGCGGCAATAGGAACAAGGAAGAATATTGCCTGCATTCCAGCAATAGTTTCAGGCGACTGCTCGACATTCGGCACATAACCACTTATTGACAGTCCAACTCCCATAATAAAGCTTACAATTGCTTGGCCAAATTTAAATTGCATTGGCATCGCAGAGAAAATTATACCTTCAGAGCGAAGACCTGTTTTGTATTCTCCGTAATCAATACAATCAGACAGCATTAATATCATTAGGATGAGCATAATACCATGTGCTGCTCGGATGATAATAGAGCCTGTTGCGACCAATAATTTGCTTTCTGGTGCAAAGAAGCCAGAGTAAGCCAGAATGGCACAACCAATAAGAGGCAGTAGGAAACACAATTTAGTAAGATTTTCACGAGTTGTCAATTTTAATAGCTTTGGTACCAACAGCTGCATGACAACTTCAGAAATACCTGCAACTAGCATAAACAATGCAAATAGCTCAGTACTATTGATTACGTAAGTGAAATAATAGATAGCAAAGAACAGTACAGTGCTAACAATCATGAAGAAAGATAAAACGACGGCAAAAAGAACCAAAAACTGATCATTTGACTTTAAAATCTTAAACACATCTTTGAACGATGTTTTCTCTTTTTTGCCTACTTCAACATTCTCTTTAAAGTTGACTGCCAAGTTAACCGCTGAGATCAGGAAGAAAATTGAGAGAACAATAACAAAAATCGTGATCCCTACCGTCTCATTTCCGCCTCCCATTTTATTGGCAATTTGCAAAAAGAAAGAGCCGATAATTAGCCAAGCAATGCTAATCATGGTTCGAGGGTATGTAACTAGCCCCTCTTTTGCACGCTGCGTCTTAGCAATGTTTGGTAAAATACACCAAAACGGTATTTCATACATTGTAAACGCCATACCCCATAGAATGTAAGTTACTATAACGTAAGCAATAAGAACTGAACCTTCAAGATGATGGGCGCTAAACAGAGCAACCAAGAGCACACTGTTTAATATCGCACCACCAAGCAGCCAACCCTTGATTCGACCAAAACGTGACTCTGTTGTATCGACAAGCATTCCCATTACCGGGTCATTAATCGCATCCCAGAACTTCACTGCGAAAAATAATGTACCGATGAGCGCCGGAGCTAAGCCAATAATATCCGTGTAGTAATACATTGCATATATCATTACTACGGCGACAGTCATATCCTTACCAAGGCCTGCTAGGCCATACGATATTTTAGTACGTAGGGGGATGTCATCAGAAAGCATTGCTTCACTTATTGTTCTATTATTCATAATTCCCTCATAAACAATCTTTATTAACTTTAGTCTGAATTTATATTACGAGTATATCTTTACCTTCCAGGCTTCGACTATCAAGAGCACATAATTCATCATCTGTAATAATAATGTCTATATCTTCAAAGTCAGCAAGCTTTATTAATCCTCTTTTATTTCTCTTGTTTTTTTCAGCAAGTAAAACAACCTTATCTGATGAGCTAATCATAGCTTGCTTTACTGTCGCGTTATGTTCGTTTGATTCCCAAACACCTTTGATGGGGTCGAATGAACTACAGGCCATAAACAGCATATCTATCGATAATCTTTGCAGATTCTTTGTTGTAAGATTTCCATAAAAAGAAGAGTATTTCTCAGAATAACTACCACCTAGGCAAATAGTGTTGATGTTGTTTTTCTTTGACAAAACTTGAACTATATCAAGAGAATTAGTTATCACAGTCAATGATATATTGGGTATTGCCTGCGCAAGAAACCATGATGCTGAGCTTGCATCTAAACCAATCACTTCGCCTTCTAATATGTAATCAAGTGCGTTATTTGCAATAACCCTCTTTCCTTCGGCATTCGTTTTCATCCTTCTTGAAAATGAACTGCCAATATCGGTATTATCCATTACCTTTGCACCACCATGAGTGCGAAGAAGTTGACCAGAAGAATCAAGAACATTCAGATCTCTACGAATTGTTTCTACAGACACATTAAAAACACTAGAGAGATTAATCACATCACATTCTTCATGAATATAAAGATGATTCATAATACCTACCCTTCTTTTATCGCTCTTCTTCATAGGTCTCTCATCTGCTGCGTTCTGATGAAACAATAAAATAAATATATTTGATTCAATATTTCCATGATGTAAAACTTGACTCCTATCACAATGAAATGATCGTATTGATAAAAATCATGAACCAGATCTCACTGCAATTTGACCGAAAACTTTAATACGGGCGAAAAACGGGTAACCATCAATATCTAAACAGGCAACTCACAAAGTAATTTCCTTGCCTTTAATAGATAAGGCTTATATTTAACCTTAAATAGTCTGTCAAGATTATGGAAATCAGTCACCTGTTTAAGACTTAATTGCGGCATGAAGCTAGCTGTAACCCTATTCACCTTAGATAAACGCTATTAATGTAATATCTATGAAGAATTGTAAGCTATTACTCAAGAAAATAGCCATTTTAGGCCTCAACTCGGCAATGTGGGCAAAATATCCCGATGATTATCTGCCAAAGTAGGCAATTTCACTACCCGTATCACATAATTTATATTAGATGGCGCGTTATTGTTTTACTCGCGGAAGGGGTCTGAGCCACCGTCATCAATCATAAAAAGCTGTCTCGACGCTGCCTAGGCTCAATCGAAGATACAGTCTTATTGGTAGGGTCATGAGCTCAGCAAAGTTTTCAATATATTCCCAGTCATCCATACCTAGGATGTAGCACATACTGTCAGAAATAAAATATCGAACAATGGGGACGAAATCTTAACCGACTGGCGAGATCTTGGATCACTGCAAAAGAAAGCATCTAGATAGACGCTCATCAAGTCACTAATGTCGGTTTAGTTTGGTTGTTGCGAAAACCATGAATGTTATTAACACCAATATTGGCTCAATAAAAAATAGATAAATTTCAGTTATTAGCGGAAGAAAACAGAAATAGTGATTGGTTTTAGCCCCAAAAGATCATGGGGCTAACTTAATAGGGATTTGACGCTAAATTGGGGCTATTTCGAGGCTAAATAAGGCTGTATTGACCATTTTCATGATGATATAACCAATTATATATCAACAATACAGCGCTTATCTCTTTAAAATCCCTTACTCCCAGTCAAGGATAACTTTGCCTGACATGCCTGAGCGCATAACGTCGAAACCTTCCTGGAAGTCATCAATTTTGTAGTGGTGGGTGATGATTGGTGTTAGATCTAAGCCTGATTGGATCAAACTTGCCATCTTGTACCATGTTTCGAACATTTCACGTCCGTAGATACCTTTAATCACCAAGCCTTTAAAAATCACTTGATTCCAATCTACCGCCATATCTGATGGTGGAATACCTAACAGTGCAACGCGACCGCCGTGATTCATCGTTTGCAGCATAGAGTTAAATGCAGCAGGAACGCCAGACATCTCTAGGCCAACATCGAAGCCTTCCGTCATGCCCAGTTCTGCCATCACATCTTCTAGTTTTTCATTTGCAACGTTAACCGCACGAGTCACACCCATCTTGCGTGCAAGATCCAAGCGGTATTCATTAACATCGGTGATCACGACATGACGTGCACCAACGTGTTTTGCCACAGCGGCTGCCATAATACCGATAGGGCCAGCACCGGTGATCAGGACATCTTCACCGACCAGGTCAAACGATAGCGCAGTGTGAACAGCGTTACCAAATGGGTCAAAGATTGAAGCAAGATCATCTGAGATACCTTCAGGGATCTTAAACGCGTTGAATGCTGGAATAACCAGATATTCAGCAAATGCCCCTTCACGGTTAACGCCAACACCCGTGGTATTACGACACAGATGAGTACGGCCACCACGACAGTTGCGGCAATGGCCACACGTGATATGCCCTTCACCAGAAACGCGATCGCCAATCTCAAAGCCACGCACTTCCTGGCCAATACCAACAACTTCGCCCACGTATTCGTGACCAACAACCATAGGCACAGGAATGGTATTTTGTGACCACTCATCCCAGTTGTAGATATGAACATCAGTACCACAAATCGCGGTCTTCTTAATGCGGATTAGCAGGTCGTTATGTCCTAACTCAGGTTTCTCAACCTCAGTCATCCAAATGCCCGGTTCTGCTTTTAGTTTTGCTAGTGCTTTCATTTGATCAGCCCCATCTCTTTACCAATTTCAATAAAGGCGTCAATCGCCTGATCGAGTTGCTCACGGCTATGCGCGGCAGACATTTGCGTACGAATACGCGCTTGACCACGAGGAACTACAGGGAAAGAGAAACCAACCACATAAATACCACGTACGAGTGCACGCTCAGCGAAATCTGCCGCCACTTTGGCATCACCCAGCATGATTGGGATAATCGCATGATCAGCCCCGCCCATGGTAAAGCCTGCTGCTTCCATACGGGTACGGAAGTGTGCAGCATTTTCCCATAGTTGATCGCGCAGTGAACCACTCTCTTTTAGCAGGTCAATAACACGAATAGATGCCGATACAATCGCTGGAGCTAACGAGTTAGAGAACAGGTATGGACGTGAACGCTGACGTAACCAGTCAATCACCTCTTTCTTACCGGCAGTATAACCACCAGAAGCGCCACCCATGGCTTTACCTAGGGTACCGGTGATGATGTCGATACGATCGATAACATCATGGAATTCGTGAGTACCACGGCCATTGTCACCCATGAAGCCCACAGCATGAGAGTCATCGACCATCACTAGCGCTTCATACTTATCGGCCAAATCACAAATGGCAGGGAGATTTGCTACCACGCCGTCCATTGAGAACACACCGTCAGTCACGATAAGAACGTGACGAGCGCCTTTCTCGCGCGCAGCTTTTAGCTGTGCTTCTAGCTCAACCATATCGTTGTTAGCGTAGCGGAAACGCATCGCTTTACACAGACGCACGCCATCAATGATGGATGCATGGTTAAGCGCATCAGAGATAATCGCATCTTCAGGACCAAGGATGGTCTCAAATAGACCCGCATTGGCATCAAAGCACGATGAATAAAGAATGGTATCTTCCATTCCTAAAAAGTCTGACAGCTTTTGCTCAAGCTGCTTATGAATGTCTTGGGTACCACAGATAAAGCGTACCGACGCCATACCAAAGCCGTGCTTATCCATGCCTGACTGAGCGGCTTCAATCAACGCAGGATGATTAGCCAGACCCAAGTAGTTATTTGCACAGAAATTAAGTACCTGTTCACCTGTAGACACATCCACTTGTGCCTGTTGTGAGCTCGTGATTAACCGCTCACTTTTGTAAAGACCATCGGCCTTTACTTCATCCAATTGTTGCTGAATTTGCTGATAGAAAGAAGCTGACATGAGCACTCCCATTTAATTATCGGTGAAATACCGATGTAATTAGACAATCATACCGTCTAAACGGATTAGTGCGGTCATTGTTACGAGTGGAGGCATTCAAGTCTTGTATAAAAGTGACACCTAAAGCAAATCTTGCTGCGCTTGATCACTATAATGTGATTCAAGTTCCATCACACGCTGTTTGCCCAGCCCCGTTGTCAACGGCTTCACTATCGATAGGATCTGAAGTACGCCCAAATAGACCACAGATTTTGTGATACGCGCTTTCGGCGCTTGGGCAGTTTGATAAGCGACCCAACTGGAGATAACCAGCTTTAATGTGTTCGCTAACCCCTGCATCTCTTTATCACCTAATGACAATAGTCCATTTTCACGGAAGCTTTCTAACAAAGTCACCGCATTTTGGTGCACCATTTCTTGTGCGATCAGATACTTTTCCTGTAACTGCTCGTCACGGCGAAGAATATCGGGCAAATTGGCATAGAAAAAACGGTAGCGCCACATCAACATGAAAATGGCATCAAGATACGTCAACAACTCTTCAGAGCCGTATTGTGCTTGAGGGGTAAAACTCAATTGCAAATCCTGCGCATATGCATCAAAGATGCTATCAATAATCTGCTCTTTATTGCGGAAATGGTAATAGAGATTTCCAGGGCTAATTTTTAAATGCGCGGCGATATGATTGGTAGTGACATTCGCTTCCCCATGCTCGTTAAATAGCTCAAGGGCTGCGTGAATAATGCGTTCGCGGGTTTTCATCTCTATCTCAGACTCTATGCAGCATAAACCGATAGTTTGATGGTATCATAGAACGAGTAGATGATTTTATTTGAAATGAATAATGCAGGATAGCCCAATGATTATAGTCACCGGCGGCGCTGGCATGATTGGCAGTAACCTTGTAAAAGCCTTAAATGAGCAAGGACACAACGACATACTGGTTGTTGATAATCTAAAGAACGGAAAGAAGTTCAAGAATCTCGTCGATCTCGATATTACAGACTACATGGACAAAGAAGATTTCATTGCGCAGATTATGGCGGGCGATGATTTTGGCTCCATCGAAGCAGTCTTCCATCAAGGTGCTTGCTCGGCGACCACCGAGTGGGACGGCAAGTACATGATGCTCAACAACTATGAGTACTCTAAAGAGTTATTGCACTACTGTTTAGAGCGCGATATTCCGTTTTTGTACGCCTCATCCGCAGCCACCTATGGTGGACGTGATAAAGACTTCATTGAAGAACGCCAATATGAAGGCGCACTCAATGTCTACGGCTACTCGAAGCAGCAGTTTGACAACTATGTCCGCCGCTTACAAAAAGACGCCGCTGACCATGGTGAAACCCTGTCGCAAATCACCGGATTCCGCTACTTTAATGTCTACGGCCCACGCGAAGAACATAAAGGCAGCATGGCATCGGTCGCCTATCACCTCAACGAACAGATCCAGCGCGGGGAAAACCCCAAATTGTTCGCTGGCAGTGAAACCTTCAAGCGTGATTTCGTTTACGTCGGCGATGTTTGTAAAGTCAACCTATGGTTCTTTGAACATGGCGTTTCTGGCATTTTCAACTGTGGCACAGGTCGCGCTGAATCTTTCCAAGCCGTTGCGAACGCCGTTATTACCCACCATGGTAAGGGAGAAATTGAAACCATCCCATTCCCAGAGCACCTTAAAGGCGCTTATCAAGCATACACTCAGGCGGATCTTACCAAGTTACGTGCTGCTGGCTGTGATGTGGCTTTTAAAACGGTGGCAGAAGGTACCGCTGAATACTTGCAGATCATCAGTTAAACTCACATAACGGTGGGCACGCGTGCCCACCCTTTAGAAGGCCATTATGAGCACACCCCGTAACGACTTCGACCCTATCGCTTATAACCCAACATTTAAAAACGCTTGGCTTAAACCTAAGTACTGGGGTACTTGGTTAACGGTTCTACTTGGATTACCGTTAGCACTAACGCCTGTTCGCTTTCGAGCTTGGATTGCGATGAAACTGGCCAGCAAACTGGCTAAAAAAAATCGCGGTTCCATATACAAAGCCAAATACAACTTGAAAGCCTGTTTTCCTGAGAAAACCGAGCAAGAGCGCCACTCGCTATTAACGCAATGCTTAACAACCGCAGGCACTTACCTGCTCGGCTTTGCTGCCGTCAGCTTACGTAGCCGTCACTGGCTACAACAGCACTCTGATATCAAAGGGATGGAAAACCTCACTCAACATACCGAGCAAGGCGAAAACGTTATTCTGTTTGTTCCCCACACGTGGGCGATCGATATTGCCGCTATTTTGATGGCCTCATATGGCATGCCCGTGGCTGCCTTTGCGAACAAACAAAAAGATGAAGTTCTAGATTACCTCATGCACCGTCAACGGGTGCAGTATGGCGGTCGAGTCTACGATCGCAGCACTGGAATTAAGCCTTTCATTAAGGCTGTACGTGATGGGTATTTAGGCTACTATCTGCCTGATGAGGATCATGGTCCGGAAAACAGTGTGTTTGCACCTTTTTTTGGCACCACCAAAGCCACCTTACCGGGGCTAGGTAAACTGGCGAAAGTGACACGAGCGCACATTGTACCGGTCACATCGATGTATAACGCCAGCACAGGGCGATTTGAAATTGAAATCCATCCGGCTATCGAGGGACTGGCTTCTGGGGATGAAGCGGTAGACGCCCGCATTATGAATGCCTGCGTCGAGAAGCAAATTGCCCCTTATCCAGAGCAATATATGTGGATTCTTAAATTATTGAAAACTCAGCCTGATGGCAAAGATCCCTACGAAGGGCGCTAGAGAACTAAATCCTAGTAACCACCGGTGGTGGTTACTTGTCTCTGTTATAACGAAATCTCAACCGGATTATGTGTAATTCGCTGATTTTCAGGCGGTATTTCCATGTAGTTGCCATACTTGTCCGTCAAATATTTTTCCAATTGATTTGGTACGCAGATTTCAATATCTTCAAATGGCAATCTTCTTACTGGGTATAACTCAGCATCCGTAAAAAAGTCATCGCCGTGAAAGCCAACCCAACGTTTATCACCCTGCTGATTATATCGTGTCATTGCATCGTTAACTTTCTTATATGCTGTTAATGATGGCGGATAAATTGCTCTATAAAACAGAGATTTGAAACAACCAACAATACCTGCGTAAAACTTCGTCACACGAGAGAATCGACGGATAAGCTCATTTATTTCATCTTTATCCTGAGTATTATCTAGCCCGCGATCCAACGGAAATACATCAATAAAAATACCTTGATGAATTTTCGCATTCTCGAAGCCCGCTTCGACAAATCGAGTATTATTACGTCGAACTTTCGCAAAGTATAAGCTGTAATGTTTATCTGTCTCTGCTGTCTGTATGAATAGGCTCTCTGGCAGCTCACTCTGTAATGACAAAAAACGCTCGTAATTATCGCGCGTCATCGCTATATCAATATCATCATCCCAAGGAATAAAGCCTTGATGCCTAATTGCTCCTAAAGCGGTTCCACCTACAGCAACATACTCGATATTTTCTCGGTCAAACACCGCAATGAGGTCTTTTAATACCGCCAACTGTGTTAGCTGTACCTGACGGGTTTGACTGTCTACTTCAATATTCATTTATTTCTCAGGGTGTTAATTAATAAATGAAGCCTTAATTTCACTACTTGAAATTCCTTCCGTTCGAGGAAGATAAATGACCTCACAAAACTCTTTCAAATGATCAAACTTTCCTTCCCAGTCATGGCCCATAGCAAAGATATCAGCACTAAATGTCAAAATATCTTCACTCTTTTGCTGCCAGTTATGCTCAGGAAATACCTCATCAACAAATCGGCATGCACGCAAAATTTCTACTCGTTCAGAATAAGAAAAGCACGAAGCTTTTCCTTTTGCATGATTAAACTCATCAGTTGACACGCCGACAACAAGTCTGTCACCCAACTGTTTCAATCGCTTCAATAATCTCACATGACCAACATGAAAGACATCAAAGGTTCCGTAAGTAATTACCGTTCGCATGCGAGCTCCAATAAATTAAATTGGCGCAAGCATAACGAAATGGAAATTAAAAAAACAGCTAACTGGTGCTAAATAATACTAAACGCAACATCGTGCATATTTAGCCTTTATCGTAAGGTAGGCGCCTAAATATAGAAACGACACTTTTCATCGAGGTATTTAATGCTTGGCTATCCATGACCTTCTCATACATCTCTAAGTAGGCACTGGCCATCACATCAGCATTAAACCTATCACGCGCATAATGGTGACAATCCTTGGCAGAAAAATCAGCACTGTTTTTGACAGCCGCAACCAGTTCATCTTCCTGCGCCGATAAACAGCCAACGTCTGGAGTCACTAGCTCTGGCAACGACCCATATGGCGTAGCAAAAACAGGACAACCAAAGTAGAGACTTTCAGTGATCGCCAATCCAAAAGGCTCGTGCCAAGTCACAGGAAAAATCAGCCCCTTTGAGCGCGACATGACTTGTGATTTAACCGTATCATCTACCATGCCCATAAAGCGGACATGACGATCAAAAGTTAAGCGTAACCCCATTTTAAGATTAAACCGGTGCCCGCCCATGACATCTAACTGCTCTCCCGCTTTACGGGTGATATCAATCGCGCCCTGCACATTCTTTACTCGCCATGCTGCTTTACCTAAAAAGTGAAAGCGTTGACGATAAGAGTGTAAGTCTGGTTTAGCGTAATTATCCCAATTGAGTCCGTTATACACAAACGCGGTCGCACCATGATTTTCAGCATGCTGACGAGAGACAAAGACGGTATTGAGATCAATCGGCCCGTTAGAGTTACCATGTTGGGTAAGAATATAGGGCTTGTTCACTGGCTCAAACGCTGAATGAAAGTGCACCACATCAACATCTGCCGGTATCTGCTCTGCCAGTGGTCGAGAAGGGTCACGTTCAATCACTCGCGCCCATTCACACTGGGTGCCTTTACCTGCTAATAAGGTAACATGATGCTTTTGCAAATGGAGTGCAAAGGCAAGATCCCAAACGACACGCTCGGTTCCCCCATAATTTTTAACGGGCAATGTCGCGGTTGTATAGAGCAGAATTCTCATGTTTTTACCTTTAATTGTACGGCTCTTTGCACACACTCAGGTACAAACGTTTGAATATCACCACCGTGTATCGCCACTTCACGTACTAAGGTTGCAGACAAAAAAGCGAACTCTTCAGATGGGGTTAAAAATAGACTTTCGAGTTCAGGCATTAAGCGACGATACATGGTGGTCAAACCAAATTCATACTCAAAATCCATGGTCGTACGCAGTCCACGTACAAGGATGGTTGCTTGCTGCTGACGAGCGAAGTCCACCAGTAGCCCTTTAAAACCGACGATAGTGACATTTGGCAGCGCTTGGCAAGTCTCTTGCAGTAATTGCACGCGCTCATCTAACGAGAATAACGTCTTTTTACTGGGGCTTTCTGCTACACCGACGATCACATGTTCAAACATACTCGCAGCACGTTTGATCAAGTCAAAATGGCCATTGGTTACCGGATCAAACGTCCCCGGATAGATTGCTTTTCGCATAATACATTTGCTCTAAATAATTGTTTTATCTATCAAGTCATCCAACACAGTAATGACAGGTTGAAGTTCTATGTTCGCCATCAAATCTTGCCCTTTCGCACGAGTTCCCCAAGGCAGTTCCTCTAATGCTTTTCCTGTCTGAGATTCAATTAATTCTCTATAGACCGATATGGTGGTTGCTGATGATAAGTACGGTCCAGTGCGGCGGGGATCACTATGCGCATATAGACCTATAACTGGCGTTCCCTGAGTTGTGGCTAGGTGGGCAGGGCCAGAATCAGGACAAAGCACCACACTTGCACGTTGTAACACTGCGGTTAATTGCTTCAGTGAGGTTTTGCCAACGAGATCAACCGGAGAAAAACCACATTCATTGCTAATCGCACTAGCAAGCAATTTCTCCCGTTCTGTCGGACCACCACATAGCACAACCTGTAAACCTCGTTGATGAGCGTGATCTGCAATCGCTGCATAGCGCTCCACCAACCAATTACGTTCCTCTTTGCTGGCTGAAGGGCAAATAACCAAAGCGGGAGGCGTGACCTGTTTTGTTGCAAACTGAATATCGCTATCAGACAATGGAATAAACCACTGCGGCCTTTCAAATTTAACGCCCAAATAACGAGAGAAGTCAGCAAAATTATCAAGCACATGAAGAGAGTTTGAAGATGGTAGTTTACGGTTGGTAAATAGCCATTGCCCCTCTTTAGCCCTTTGCCAACTAAAACCAACTCGCTGTTTAGCCTTAATTCCTAACGATAATACGCTAGCCCTTAGTGCTACCTGCATATGCAACAGTACATCAAAACGATGTCCTTTCAAGGCATGCCACACTTCTTTCATCCCACGCCAACCAAGGGACTTGTCAAATACGACAACATCAATTCCGGGCAAGTCTGCCAGCAATTGCGCTTCTACCGTACCCATAATCCAGACAACTTTAGCTTTTGGATATTGCCGTTGAATTGCTTGGACTATTGCTACGGCATGGCACACATCACCAATCGCTGAAAGTCTCAGTATGCATATCGATTTGAGCGTTTGTTTAATCATCTTCATCTCAGCGGCATCATTTTACGCACAGTATTAATCACTTGTTTGGGACTTATATCAACCAAACATGGTGAGTAATGATCATGACTGATACGACATTTATTACCGTAACAAGGAACGCAATCTCGTGTTGACTGCAGCACGGCCACATTACCCACCACCTGCACAGGAATACGGTTTTGATATAGGTTTGTCTCTGTATTCACGGGATGATTGTATGGCCAAGGAGACCACAGACTCGCAGGTGCTACGCTAATTAACGAGATCAATGGAACAAGATAACCTGATGCCAAATGGCCAGGCCCACTATCTGGACCAATAAAACCACGACTATTTTTGATAACCGTAGATGTTTGTGCCAAAGATAACTCTCCTACACAACTAATCCAGCCTGTGCGATCTCGAATACCATCAATCACTGCACTAGCAATCTGACGATCGCGAGAAATGTCAGCGCCAGTCAATACCAACTGATAACCATCATCCAACAAATAATTTAGCATCTCGTGCCAGTGCTCCACTGGCCACTGCTTGATCTCATTAGAAGAAGGCGTATGCACCACAATGTAATCTTCTGAAAGTTTACACTGCACATGTTTAGGTAAAGTTGCTTCAGGAGAGACAAGGTGAGGTATCACATCAACATTGATTAAACCAAGCATTCTTGCGCATCGGCTCATCTTATGCTCATAGTTATTACGCTCAATAATATAGTACTGATAGATTCGCTGTTTCATCCAAGCAGTTGAGGACTTTAGATCCACTGCTCCCAACCGCACCTTACCAAAGAGCGCGCTATAAATAGCAGTGCGATCATTCAGCATTTCATTGACAACCAAGTCATAACGTCCATGCACCTTAAATAGACGAAGGTAGTCACGAAGTTTTGGGCGAGACGGAATAATGACCAAGTTACTGATATCGGCATTCCCTTCAAACACCATTCGTCCCCGCTCGTTCACAAGCACATCTAGCTGTGCTTGAGGATAAGCGTTGCGCAGGCTTCGCGTGTACGCCGACAATAACAAGCTATCACCAATACAATGCGTTGCAATAACCAATATTTTTTCAAATGCAAACGATGACATAAAGAAATGATGTAAGTTAAGACAAATGACCACTAGTATGCCACAAAATGAGCGTGATAATGTAGCTAGCTACCCGATCATGACCTAGAAATAGCAGAATACTCTCTATAATATTTTTGCTATGATAGCGCAATAACTTCACATTAACTGCTTATGCAACCGAACTCAATTCTTACAAAAACCGTTCAGCGGGATAACATAACCATTTGTTTTAACTCAAGTCTTCTAACAGAGCCACCTGAGAAAGTATTTGATATTCAATACTGGCAACAACAAGATAAAGTTCTAGGTAGCGCACAAGGCCGAGGTATCACTTGGTTTGTACAGGGAAAACAGAGTGATTTTGCTCTTCGCCATTACTATCGTGGCGGACTATTTGGCAAACTGGTTCATGACAGTTACTTAATGCCTAAAGATATAAATCAAACACGTGCTTTTAAAGAGTTTTCTCTATTGGTCCACCTGCACGCCAATCAGGTGCCAGTCCCTCAGCCAGCAGCAGCTCGGGTCATACGCTTGGGGGCTATATATACTGCAGATATTCTGACAGAAAAAATACCGAACTCTCGGGACTTAGTCGCTGTATTACAAGAAACCTCTCTACCACAAGCCATATGGAAGACCATAGGTCATGTCATTCGTCGCCTTCATGATGCACAGGTGAATCACACTGATCTCAATGCACACAATATCCTACTCGATGACCACCAACAGATCTGGTTAATTGATTTCGATAAGTGCAATATTATGCAAGGTAATCATTGGAAAAAGACCAACCTAGACAGACTGGCACGATCCTTTTACAAAGAGAAAGACAAATCCCAAATTGCTTTTAGCAGAAAAGACTGGCAAATACTTTTGCAGAGCTACAACTCTAATACAAAATGATAAAACGCCATCACTCTTCTGGCAGGCCAAGTAGTTTGCGCAATTTCTTTTTCTTTTTATAAATATGCCCCTGAACAACGGCCACTAGGGTACGGCGAAAATTCACACCTCTAGATGCTGTGACCTGTACCTCAAACGGTGAGCTGCCATACCGAGAAAAAAAGCGTTGCAGTACTTTTCGAGCATAGTCTTTACGACCACTGGTAGAATAATGCTGTACCCAAGGCTTTGCTTCTCGTAAGTTAACGTTACGACTTAATGCTTCTGATAAAGCAAATTGCTCCAACGTATGTGCCATACAACCTGCTTTCCTGAAAGCTAAAATCAGCTGATCCGCATACTCCAAAGCCTCAATCATCCGAGGTGTTATACCAATTACAGCAGAAGCCCACATCATGGATTGTTCAGTAACTCTATACTGCTTTCCTTGAATAACAAAGTCCCGTTGCCGCAACACAGCATATTCATTATCATCAGGCAAGTTGGAAATACTTGTTTCAGGGAAAAACATCAACGCTTGTTGATCTGTTATGTGCTCATAAAAAATATTTGTCGCCTGACTAAAGTAAAAGTCAGTGTCCATAAACAAAATTTTACTTTGCTCACTTAAACTTCTAGATGTAATGAAAAAGTGTAATGCACGATTTTTAATTCTAAATCGATATGCACCATCTAAGCTCCACTCCCTAATCTGTTGATTAGACAATCCAATAATATCAATTGGCATCCCTTCAAACTTTTCAGGGCACTCAGTCAGAACTACAACTTGTGGAGGATTACCCCCTTCCCAGTGAGACAGAAAAGATAAGATGCCAAAGCGCGCTCCCTGATAATATGTTTCATCATGCCCATAAATAACATACACCAAGTAGCGGCATTCAGACTCTGTTGACATTTAACCCTCTCTAATCATGATGTTTAACATCTATAAATAGCATCTTTTGCTTCTTACTTATGTGTGACCTTACGTGTTTGCGGTAATTATCTTTAAACAAACTCTTTAAATAAGGGGCAATTCCTTGAGCCTCTTGGCTTAGCTCACTAGCAAACATTCCATTTTTGCTCCCTTGCACAACCAAAGAAGGTTGGCTCCACATTAAATTATAACCAACAATATCCCTGACATTACCAAGTAAACCATCGATTGGTGCATCAATTATCTGTGACTCAATAAAGGTAACAATTTTTTCAGCAAAAGCTAAATCAAAGAATAAACCTCCTCCCAGCTTATTAACTTTGCAAGGATATAAAAGTTGACCATCAATGCGCACACTCCACGGAACAGAGTTTGAAGCTTCTTCTATGTTAACAATATAGTTTCGCTTGTCAGTCAGCTCTTCTCGAAGCAACGCTAGCTTTTCAACAAACCCGTCGACCAACAAAGCGTCATCTTCCAGCACTAAAGCCTGTGGAATTCGTTCTTTCACTACCTTTTTCATAACCAAATAATGCTTATAAGTACAAGACTTTTGTGCCAGTGTTAGGTTATCTGCAAAAAACTCATTGCGCACAGAATCAGACAAGTCATCGATATCACCGCGTAGCATGTATTCATACTCTGTGATACCGCGTTCAGGCAAGTGAGTATCAATGTGCTTGCGTCTCTCTTCATAGCCTTTACTGACATGAATAATAAAGGTCTTAATCATCGGTATTTCTCTCAATAACATAAGTCAATTGCAGCATTGTGCGCTGAATTGCTCCTCGGTTTTGTTCGACAACGTGCAATGCTGCAACCCCTTGCGCTTGGCGTCGCGACGGTACTTGTAATAAATTAGCAGTCTCTGTCGCAATATCACTGGCGGTGTCACAAACCGTCAAGGCATCCGCTTCGATCAGCTGTTGTGCCAAATCGGCAAAATTAAAATAACTTGAACCGGTAACTATGGGTAACGACAAGCTAGCAGGCTCAATAAAATTATGCCCTCCCACCTTCGCACCTAATAGGCTCCCCCCCATAAAGACCACATCACTGGCGGCCAACATTGGCATCATTTCTCCCATGGTATCACCAAGGAAAACATCGATGTGGGGTGCCAATACGCTGGCTTTAAACTCGGTTTTCTTTGTTACGGAGTACCCTTTTTGTCGCACTTGTTGCTCAACAGTATGAAACCGCTCTGGGTGACGAGGAACTAAAACGAGCAAAGCGCTTGGCACTTGCTGTTTTAACTGCAAAAACGCATCTAAAATAATCTCATCTTCCCCTTGGTGCGTACTCGCTGCAATCCAGACTTGGCGTGCTTCGCCACCTAAACGCTGACGTAAAGTACGGCCTTGTGCGACGGCTTCTGGGTTGGGTTGGCTATCAAACTTAATCGAACCAGTAACCATTGTTCTCTGACTCTCAGCACCTAAGGAGATAAAGCGCTCAGCATCTGCTTTATGCACAGTCAAAATCAGATCTAGTCGCTGCAATAGTGGCGTGATCAGTGCACGCAAGCGAGCATAGCCTTGGTAAGAGCGTACCGACAAGCGACCATTGACTAGCGCCACAGGAATTTTGGCGCGTTTTACTTGATGCAAAGTATTTGGCCACAACTCTGTCTCGATGATGAGTAGGCACCGTGGTGATACTGCTTTTAAAAAGCCACGGACACACCACGAAAAATCCACGGGCATATAACGATGAATGACTTGGCCTGGCAAACGGCTAGCTTGTTCGGCGCCAGTACTTGTCGTGGTGGTAATTAGCAGCGGCGCATCAGGATAAGTCGCTTGAATCTCTGCCACCAGTGATTTAGCGGCTAAGACTTCACCGACAGAAACGGCGTGCACCCAAATTGGACGACCTTTAACCGCTGGCGTTTTACCAAAGTGTTCAACCCAGCGCTTGCCAATCGATGGCTTGCCCTTTTTCTTTCGATACAACCCCCACAATAATATCGGGCTAAAACATGCCAATATTAACGTATAGAGTCCACGCACTATCACAAAATGCGCTCCTGCAACCTTTGCACCGCGTCAATGACGCGTTGCGGTTCGAGATCAGTTAAGCATTTCAGGTGTCCTTTCGGGCACTCTCGTTGAAAGCACGGACGGCAAACAATCTCGGTATTTAATATGGCTAACTTGTCAGTTAATGGTGGCGTATATTGGGGCGAGCTTGATCCATACACTGCCACGACATTACAACCCACGGCTGCGGCCACATGCATCAAGCCAGAATCATTACTGATCACGGTATGGCATGCACCGATCAAATCTAATGCTTCTGTCAGTGACGTCATTCCCGCCAAATTGTGGCAATGCTGGCGCAGCGCTGCAGGCACGGCATTCACTATCGCATCAGTAACTTCTCGGTCTTTTTGCGAACCAAATAGCCACACTTGCTCACCAGCTTCAATTAAGGCCGTCGCCACCTCGGCAAAATGCGCTTCTGGCCAACGCTTTGCGGGGCCAAATTCAGCGCCAGGACACAGCCCAATCACCTTACGCGAACTAGTTAGTGCAAATTTCTCTTTTGTCTCAGCTTGCTGGGCGCTGATGGTTAAACAAGGACGCGGTAAATCAGCCAAAGCACCTAGACAACCCGTTCCGGTCATCGCTGATTTTGGATGTGCTAGCGCCACATAACGCTCGAGCATGTACTGAAACGCTTTTTTATTTGAACGCACATCATTCAGCAACCCATAACGCATCTCGCCTTTCCAACCAGTTCGAGATGGGATTTTCGCAAAAAACGGGATCAAAGCAGACTTGGCAGAGTTAGGCAGAACATACGCTGCGTCATAGTGAGCTTGGCGCAGTGCCACGCCCAGTTGATAACGGGTTTTCAGATCAAACTGACCATGCCCTAATGGCATCTCAAGTGCCTGAGAAACTTCAGGCATACGCTCTAGAATGGGCTTGCACCAAGCGGGTGCTAGCACATCAATTTCTGCCTCGGGATGCAATTGCTTTAATGTGATGTACAGGCCCTGCGACATCACCATATCCCCGACCCACGACGGGCCGACAATTAAAATCTTCATTTCACAGCCTTATGTTGACCAGATAACTCAAAATAACGCTCTAGTGTTTTAATACACACCAGTTGCTCTAACGCAGGATCTTGAAACGGCACCAAATAGGCGTGCGCATTCGCAATGATTTTTTCTGCTTCTTGTGGGTTTGCCAAATAATAATTTAGCTTCTCTTCCAGATCGCTGTAATCATCAGCCACTTCAACATAATGCACACCAGGCTGTAGCGTCCCTTCCATAAACCAAGTTTCAAATTTCATTTTCGGGGTAATCACCAGAGAGTTAGATGACATTGCCCACTTTAAGTTTGAAGCGACATCATTGCCTTCAAGGCAAATGAGGAACTTATATTGAAGCTGCTCCTCTACGGACATAAAGGGCTGCTGCCATTCTGGATGTGTTTCACAAGCATTCGATTGGCCTGCATCGATCAATGGGTGCCCAAACATGGCCTGCATAAAACGAAGACGGTGAGGCTGGGTCACCGCCCCACGAAACACAGCCATATCCTTTTTTTCGGCAAAAGCTAACTTATCTTTGACAAACTGAAAGTGGCGGCGCTTATCCAGCTTAAACAACACTGAGTTTGCGTTATCACCTTCGATCGGCCGCGCTTTAAATAGCGTCGGCTGCGGCTCAATGTGTGTCTCATCACCAAAGTAGTAAGCTAATTTGAAATTACGAGGAAAATAGTAGAGAAATTCTTTTAGATCAAAATAGTATGAGGTAAAACCACGACGCTTGTAATTACCAATAGTGGCAGCATCGACAGGCAACTCAAAAGAAGTACGTTGTTTAACGTAATAATCAACCCGTTGTTCAATATAGTTAGCCTGACCCTGGCACTTTACTTCAAGGGCTTTTCTTTGTTGCTGGAAAAAAGCAGATGGAAGTAGAGCTAACTTGAGGTGCTTTAAATAGTAAAACAATTTCATTCGATCTCACTCTCCTTTGCTTTCGCGACTATTATCCCCATGAGGCATAGATATGTTACACAAGTCGCACCATTTCTAAGCGGCACATCCGTTAATGATGCCAGAATAATATAGGCGACAGGTGACACTAACAGCCAAAAGAAATCACCTCTCACTCGCCATGCCAATTTTAATGGATATATATAAAAGAACATCATAATGACAAAACCCAAAATGCCGGAAACTACCCATTTATCAATAAACATATTGTGAAAGTGTACAATTATATGCTCAGGTACGACTTCAGAAGGAAGGTTATTAAGTACAGCACTATCTCGATAGGTGTAACCGTACCCTTCAAGTGGGCGCGCTTTAATCATATGAAGGCCCAACTTGTACATATCTGTGCGCAATGAGATATTGTTCTTTGAATGACTCTCATGAATTGTTGCAACTTCATGTATTGTTCGTTGTATCCGGTCAGTCATCACAGGGAGCGTTAAAACAACACCACACAGTAGTACCAATATCGTGGTACATAGATACTTTTTATTAAGTGTATGCCGAGTAAACGCTACCCACAATTGCACTGAAATAACAGGAAGTACAGCCAAGATCGGACCTCTAGATTGAGTTAACATGAGCGCAGCTAACGAAATTGCTATGGTGAGAACATTGAGCGTCCGATATCGATTATCTTTTGCTGTAATTAAAAAAGCCCCCCCCAGCACACATGTAATGCCGATCAATGTACCAGCTATAATAGGGTTAACAGGCCAAAGTTTACGAACAAACTCCTCTCCATTCCACGTCATAAGCCCAACACAGAGACTCACTAAAGCTCCTGATGTGAGAAAGTATTGCATTACGCGCATTGAGTAGAGCCCGAAAGGGATTCCGACACAAAATAGTAGCGCAATCATTGTTGCCCTTAATTCCTGGGATGAATAACCATGCGCCCAATAAGAGATAGTGCCGAAAAGTGCCGACATGAATAGCATTTTCACCCATGGCGCGTCACAACGCTGAACAATACCTTTTCGATGTTCAGAAAAAAAGACAGTCAAAATAGTAACTAGCACAATAGCAACTAGAGGTTTATCCGCTTGCCCTTTCGTTGTCATCATCACTAGCATCCACGCTAATGGTAAATACATCACTACTTTATTCAAAGCGTTAGTTTTATGCCTCATTTTCCCCACTCAAGCATTTTTTAGTACCCTTAGATACCTACAAACATACGACCAAAAAATGCCCTTAAACAGAACACATCTAAATCTCATCCAAACGGGTCATTATACATGCAACAATTAGATAGAAGTACTAAGAATTCCAACCAATGTGGTATGAGCTTGTTGAGTTTAACAATTGCAAAATAGCCCCGCTATTCTGCAATTGTTCTAACATCTATTTGCCAATCGTCACTCAGAAATATATTGTTACACTTATCAATAACAAAATACAGACAGAAGAAAGCCGCATCACTATCCTGTCGTTTTTCCGTCCAGCAAGAAGTCAAAAATGAAGTCATTTGTCATCACATTAAACGCGAGTACAGAGCGCCAAAAACTGATCCAAGAGCGATTATCCTGCCTGCCGAAAGGATTTGAGTTTCTCATCGGGGTTGATGCAAGGACTGAACAACACCCACTACTTGAGCGCTACCGCGATCGCCAATTTCAATGCAATATGGGCCGCCCTGCCGCTATGGGCGAAATCGGCTGTTACGCCAGCCACTTTTTAGCTTGGCAGAAGTGCGTCGAGCTCAACGAGCCCGTGATTATCTTTGAAGATGACTTGAATGTGGATGCGGCTGTTTTCCTTAAAAGCTTAGAGATTGCAAAACAGAACATCGCCCACTGTGGGTATATTCGCCTCGAGAACGCGGATAATCATGATATGTTCTATCAAGTGCGCACGGTAGATGAGCACCGTTTAGTGAAATACTTAAAAATCCCACAATGCATGACGGGATACGCGATTTCTCCAGAAACAGCGCGGGCATTTATCAAACATAGCTTGAACTTTGATTATCCGGTCGACGTGTTTCTACGCAATGCTTGGATTCATAAACAGACGATTTTTGGCTTTAATAATGCAGGCTTATGGGGCGGTAACCTGCCTTCAGTGATTGGCGACAGAAAGCGCAAAGGCAGTAAGAATTACTACTTTGCACTGATGAAGCTGCTCAATAAAGCCCGTAACATGGTGCTAAACCTTGCTACCAATATCTATCATCTCTTCAAGTTAGGCCGTGAATATCGTCCAAGTAAATTCTGGATCGGCTAACGCTGGCAAAACGGACAAAATACCGATGCCCGCTGGCCGAGCTTTGCCTCTTCTAGCGGCGCATCACAACAGGGGCATGGTTGACCTTTTTTACCATACACCAGTAACTCCTGCGCAAAATACCCCGGCTTGCCATCCGCTTGTTGAAAGTCTTTCAGTGTTGTGCCACCTTGGGTAATCGCTTGGGCCAACACCTGCTTGATCATTGCCACCAAGGTCGTCATCTCTGACAAGGTTAAGCTACCCGCTGCGCGCCGCGGATCAATGCACGCCATAAAGAGCGCTTCTGTGGCATAGATGTTCCCCACCCCCACCACGTGCTGGTTGGTCATCACAAACACTTTTATCGCGACACGCTTTCCCTTAGCTTGAGCAAGAAGATACGTCGGATTAAACCCTTCTTCTAATGGCTCAGGTCCCAGCCGTTCAAGGCAGATATGTTTTTCGCCCTCTTTTTGCCACAACCAAGCGCCAAAGCGACGTGGATCGTTATAACGCAGCATTTCTCCACTGCCTAGATACAAATCAACATGATCATGCTTGTCTGGTGGCGTTGATGACGGCAATACCCGTAAACTGCCTGACATACCAAGGTGAATAATGACGCAGCCCTTATTTGTATGCAGCAGCAGATACTTCGCGCGACGAGACACCCCTTGAATCATGTCGCCTTCAATCTCGCTCAGCTCTTCTGGGATCGGCCAGCGCAACTGACGTTGCCGTACAACCAGCTTCTCAATGCGTTGGTTTAAGACGTGCGGCGTAATACCACGTCGGGTCACTTCCACTTCAGGTAGTTCAGGCATCCTCATCTCCAAACGGGAAAAGGTAATTTCGCTCGACAGAAATGGCGACCCATCCTGACCGTGACGTACGCATCAGCCAAAACTGCGGTAGCTCATAGAGGGTGATTCTAACGGGTTCGTCACGTCCCTTTAGCCACACCTCAACCGATTGAGGAACGAGATATTGAACCTGCAGTTGATCGACAACCTCGTCAGAAATAGGCGTTCCCTGTAGTGCACCCCAGCGCTCAACCAATTCAGCCGCAGAGATAGTAATTTTAGGGTCAGCATGCCACTGTCCAACATCATCTTTACCTATCACCACCTGAGCAAAAATCAACTGCTCGATCTGTACATTGTTCGGCAACAAGTGCTGTATGGCCGCGTCATCTTGGTGCTGCGCATTGCGCTGACGTACTAACTCCGGCAGCTGTACTGCGGCCATAAAGAGTAACGCGCCGATAATCAGAACATTATTCCAGCCGCGTCGTGATAATCCCATGACACCTCCTAATCTATAAAACCATCGTAGCAAGGAAACGTATAAGGTGATAGTGCGAGGTGCGAGGTGCGAGGTGCGAGGTGCGAGGTGCGAGGTGCGAGGTGCGAGGTGCGAGGTGCGAGAAGGGCATGCTGATGCGATATCAGCAAGGTTTATCTATCACTCTTTGTAAGCCGTCATAGATAGCAGATATAAAAAAACCCGGTAAGACCGGGTTTTTTTCAACAAGTCAGAAAAATCAATTACTTGATTTTTGCTTCTTTGTACATAACGTGCTTACGAACAACTGGATCAAATTTCTTGATCTCAAATTTGCCCGGCATGTTACGCTTGTTTTTGTCAGTAGTGTAGAAGTGACCAGTACCAGCAGATGATACTAGGCGGATCTTCTCACGAATGCCTTTAGCCATGGTTCAGAATCCTCTTAAACGTTCTCACCACGGGTACGCATTTCAGCAAGAACGGCATCAATGCCTTTCTTGTCGATGATACGCATACCTTTGGCGGTAAGACGAAGTTTAACGAAGCGTTTTTCGCTTTCTACCCAGAAACGATGAGTTTGCAGGTTCGGCAGAAAACGACGCTTGGTGGCATTACGCGCGTGCGAACGGTTGTTACCCGTTACAGGACGCTTGCCAGTTACTTGGCATACTTTGGACATTGCTGTCTTCTCCAAATCGTTTCAGCTCGATATCAACCCTAATTATCTTTGAACTAACAGCTGTTAGAACTTAACTCGGGCTATCAAAGGTCGCGCATTATACTAAGTAAGAAGCAGTTGCTCAAGTCCCGAGCAGATCCTTTCTGCACTTTTTAGTCGATTTCCGAAGAAATTACAGCCAACCACGCTCAGAAAAGGAAATAATTTCCCCGTCTCCGATGACAAAATGATCTAGCAGCCGAATATCTACGAGCGCTAATGCATCACTGATTCTTCGAGTTATTCTGCGATCTGCTTGACTAGGCTCTGCGACGCCTGACGGGTGATTATGCGCTAAAATCAACGCTGCAGCATTAAATTCCAATGACCTTTTTACCACTTCTCGCGGATAAACCGAGGCTGAATCAAGGGTTCCCTGATTAGCACCCACACCCTCCTACCATTAAAACAAATACCAGCCAAAAACAATTACTTACAAATAGTACATCTACTATAAATCATACTATTCCCAGCGATGATATTAGCCACTAATTGTCAGAAGACAATAACGTTAGAGCTGTTCTAACGAAGTTCTGGACACTAATGAATCAGTGACTTTGCTAAATTAGAAGCTCATGAATAACCACAAGTATGAAAACAACTTAACATTGTGTTCAATCTTGATAGTGTTCCTCTGGCAACCATTTCCTTTAACCAACACGATAGATCTCTCAGGTTACAAAAAAAAATTATGATTTCTTTTCTCATAAGTATCTAATGGAATAGTAAAAAGCGTATCGAAGTTATAGTTTTCAGGCGTTGTGTTTGATTTTTAAATAACTTAACACCTCTACCTCCTTCTTTTTAATGGAGTAAGTTATGACACTACCATCAATTGAGGTTTTTCCCGTTGGTAACGGAGATATGACCCTAATCACTACAGCAAATGGCAAAACAATTCTAATTGACTGCTATCGCAAGTCCGGCTCTGATTACGACTTCCTAGAGGAAAGGCTAAAAGACCGCCTAAACACTGACGGTAAAGGTCGCCCTTACGTTGACGTTTTTGTTCTCACGCATCCAGACAAAGACCACATAACAGGCTTCAACACGATGTTTTATAGAGGCAATCCAGATGATTGGGGTGACAACTCAACTAAGATTCGTATAAATGAAATTTGGTCTTCTCCTCGTGTATTCCGTCGCGCGACTGCAACAGGCTGTGATGGCAACAACACTCTTTGCGACGATGCAGTTAAATTCAACACAGAAGTAAAACGTCGAGTTAAGCTTTACCGTGAAGGCGGCTGTATCGGCGGCGATGGTAATCGCGTTATCACCTTGTCTTCTGATGAAGATGGCAAAACTGATGACATTCAGTCTATTGTAGCTGAGCTTTACACTTCATTCGGCCACATGTCCGGTATTGATGATCAATCACTCAACGCCTATTTGCTTGGACCTGCCGACAAGCAAGAAGTTGCTGAAGACGAAGAGGAACTAACAAAGAATAACTCCAGTGCTATTATCCGTTTCGATTTAGACCACACATTCTATGATGAAGACCTTCACTACAATGCAACCTGTACAAAATCTTTCCTCATCGGTGGTGATGCGGAGGTTAAGTGCTGGGAGGTACTTCACGACAAACTTGAATCGACATTGCAACTTCATGAGCTTGCTTACGATGTTCTGCTTGCACCACACCATTGCTCTTGGCGTTCACTATCTAATGACAGCGAGTCAAAATGCGATGACCCACAACTAAATGCGTCTGCTCGTGCTGCATTGAGCTTTGCCAACGAAGATGCATTAACTCTTTGCAGCAGTCACGAATTCGGTAACTCAACCCCACCCTCTCAATTAGCTAGGAATGAGTACGAAAAAATCCTAACTGATAATAAAGGTGGGAAGTTTTTAGCTGTTGCTGAGCAAGGTAAAGATAGTGATGGTAATCCGAACTCACTACTCATAACTTTTGCCAACAACAAGCCTACGAAGACAACAAAGTCCGAAGCACGTAACTTCTCTAAGGTTGTAAATCCTACAGCAGTTAAAAAAGCCGGAAAACGCACATATGCGTAATGAACGCGCAAATTCTATTGATGCGTTAGGTCAACTCCTTTTCACAAGGTACTCGGCTAAACGAATACCCGAAAAGGATTTGCAGGGCTTGGGGATACCCTCAAGCCTGTATGCGGCAAATTGGCGCATACAAACCGACATTAAACACCCAGAAGATGGCAAGGCAATCCAATTGATAGTGGCAGCCAGACCAAGCTTCCCTTTCTGTGCGCCTCATATCTACACACACCCTAAGCTGGAAGTCCTAAAGTACACACACGTTGAAGAGCACGGGAAGCTTTGCGTTTGGGGTGATGAGGTGTCTTTTGATCCGCGAGACATTACTTATGTTGAGCACTTGATCAAAGATAGTCATTTACTGATAGAAGAGACAATTTCCGGAAACCTCGATGATGACTTTAGCACTGGATTGCTAAGTTACTGGAGTCGATCGTTTAAAGCCTCGCCAAAAGAAAAAAAAGCCACGAGCCTATGCAACGTCAAAATCCTTACAACTCGTAAGATCCATGTGGCGTATGACAGCAATAGAGGCACTGTCTTTGCCGACACAGAGGAGCAACTTAAGAGCTGGCTAACAAATATTGGGGTCAAATCAAACCAAAAGTTTTGCTCAACTACCCTACTTATCAATCTAAGTGAGGCTTGGAAGCCATCCGAGTACCCCACTAATCTCGGAGAACTTCTTTCTATACTTGAGTCCCAGTTCGGTGATCCGGTTCAGGCAGCAGAGGCAATCGCCATAGTATTAGGCTCTAGTCGTCGCTATCCTGCGTTTTTAATCCAGACAAACACCCCTAATGGTGCAGTCATTACAGCAATGAGTTGCGTTAGCGGCATAGGAACGAGAGGTCATGCAGGTCAACTCAATCTACACGAAACCACAATAGGCAACGGCTTTAGAGACAGCATTATCCCCCTACGCTTCCTAGATACTAGATGTATTCAATTAGGTGTTCGCGGTATAGATGTAGAACGAAGAGACCCGTCATGGGTTCTAGGTAGAGACTCTAACCCCTTCTTATCCACAACTAGTGGAACTACCATTGGCATTATCGGACTTGGCTCTGTCGGCTCTAGTTTGCTTCCATTACTCATCAAGGCTGGCTTCAGTAGGTTCGTGCTGTGTGACGGAGAGTCACTTGAGGCCGCAAATGTAGGCAGACACCTTCTTGGCATGAATTACGTTGGTGTGAAGAAAGCAGAGGCATGTAAACGTCATATAGAAAGGAACTACCCATGGGTAGAAGTACTACATGCAGGAAGTCGGGAGTGGTTCGAGGATGATAAGACCATAGACTTGCTGACTACAGAGTGTGACTTAATTATTAGTGCAACAGCGGAATGGGCATCAGACAAGGCTATACAGGAGCTAATAGAAAGTGGGAAACTTATGTGCTGCGTTGTTTTCTGTTTTACTGAAGCGCACGCTGTAGCCACGCATTGCTATATAAATAATGCTGGCAGCTTTAGTTATGGCTTTTTATTTGATAATACTGGCGACCTACTAGAGAGCTGTGCAAAGTTCGAACACCGAACTACTAAGCCCACCCACTTCTGTGGTGGCATATTCCAACCGTATGGCGGCATAGAGCTTAGCTTCGGTCATAGCATGATAGCAGAGGCCGTAACCGAGCTTGCTTGTGAAGGTATTCAAACAGATAGTTACCGAGTGTGGATAGGTAGTCGTAAGCTTCTGCTTTCGGTAGGCGGTGAATGGAGTCATAGTTGGGAACAGAAATACGGAGAGATCGATGATGGTTCAAAAGTCCTCAAAGTCCTCTAGCAAAATGGCACCAGTTCAATTTACCTCCCAGTCACTAGATTGTCTATCGGTGCATTTTTCAGAAAAAGCCATAAGTCAGTTGCATCAATATAAGCAAACCGGAAACAGAGATGAGGCAGGTGGCTTTCTATTTGGAGAAATCCGCTCAGGAGTCGTTACTGTCCAATCTGTGTCTACTCCTAGCAAAGCCGACAAGAGGTCACGCTTTGGTTTTTCATGGAATAAACGTGAAGCCAACAAAACAATACAAGAGAATTTCAGAAATGGACTGCATTATCTCGGTGATTGGCATACTCACCCCTGTAGTCGACCTACCCCCTCTTCGGATGACACACAAGCGATTCGAAGTACCTTTTTAGACTCTCAGCATCAACTTAATTACTTCATCATGCTGATCCTTAGCACAACAGGGATCACGCAAAGCTATGTCGCCTTAACTGACGGCAAAAAGGAATATCGATTTAATGTTAAATGAACAACAGCAAGCGTCAGCTTCAGAAAAGCTAGTAGAACCTAAGAATTACACATGGAAAGATTTGTGTGGCGCTTTAGGTGTGGGTGTCTACCTACTTTCCTTGTTAATTGTGTCCATATGGGTCTGGTATTTGACTGGTATAGATGGCGCCCCTAAGTGGGTTGTCTCGATTAAACCTATTATAGAGTGTGTGCTAATTGGAGTCAGTGGTGGTGTCTTGTATTGCCTTCGAGCAGTGTACTTGAATTATAGTCAAAGAAAGCAATGGGATTCAGTTTGGTTAGTTTGGTATCTATTCCGACCGATTGCTTCCGGCCTAATGGGTTACGCTACCTACCTTGTTATCACGGCGGGTCTTGTTGCAGTTGGTTCGACCTCAGCAGAACATCCAGAGACACTGCTGTATGCTCTATCGTTTTTTTCTGGCCTAAATGTAGATGGTTTTTTAAAGAAGTTTGAAGGACAAGTATCGAGCTCGATGAAGGTTAAGGGAAGCCGACAAATGCAAGGTTCGTAAACTTAAGCAGTAGTGTTCCAAAAACTACGTTTGAGAAAGTACGTCAAAGTGGGACTCTACTTATCTAAGAAATTGAAATGTCATGCATTTTCATGCCAGTCAATTCTTTATGTGCGCTTTGTGAGCTGATTGATAAGTATTTTCTTATCCTCATCACTCATATTCGAAATCAAACAAGCCAGCTCCGCCGACGCTTCGTCTTCACAAAAGAAATAGTTCAAGGGCACACCCAGCGCGTCAGCCATCTTCTTAAGAGTACTGATATCTGGAGTATGACGACCTTTCTCGTAATGGTTCATTCGACCACTTGCTGAACTCTCATCCATACCAATCATCACTCCTAGATTTTTTTGAGTAATGCCAGCGCGTTTGCGAGCTTCTTTGAGGCGAATTGGGATCGGATTTTTTTCCACTGGGGCTTCATTGTGTAGACCTGCGATAACTTAGATTGTCTAAGTTTTACCGATTTCTGTATACTTAGCAATCCTAAGTTTAATCCGTATGGAGCTTGAAGATGTCGAAATCAGTGGCATTAAATGAACATATCTACAACCTGTTGATCGTAAGAGATTTAGATCATTTTACTGTTACTGGGCTCAGAGACGCACTGCTGGAAGCAGGCTGTATTCAAGGCGACAAGAACGAAGCGAGAAAGTTTGCATACAGACAAATCTCTCGTCTTTTGCTCAATGGTTACTTAAAAAAATCTGATAAGAAGGGCGTTCACAATGCGGTCTATAGCAAAACCCCCAAAGCTCATACAGCGCAATTTTACCCAAAAAAGATGCCGCCATTGAAGAACTCGGTTAGCTCACACACGCCAGTCGACAAGGGAAACTCTGATTTTTTGAAAACCTTACAAAAAGAGCGAAATGAGCTGGAAGCCTTACAAGCCATCGCATTGAGAGAAATCGAGAAGTACCAAGAAGTGATTCAACGCTTTCCCAGTGAAAGGCCCTATATCAACACGATTTTTGTAAGAGCGCGAGTGCATGCAACCAACATCCAAGGTGATCTAGAAGCTTTAGCCAAGCTCGTTGATAACTACCCGTTACGTCAAGGTGACCATGCATGCGCTTAAGGGGTTGGCAATCAGAGCGCATAACAAATACAAAGTTTAATTAAAAATTCCCCCTGGAGTTAAAATAAAACACCCCTGGCGATAAAAATAAACATCCAGGGGATTGAAAATCATCACCAGGCGATCAATACTGTAAAAAACACAGAGTTCAGGATAAGAAATGGCAGGTTTCACTAAATTTGAAAACATTGATTCGACAGCTAAGCAATTTGACGGCCTATATGGATTTAACCTAGGTAACCCAAGGCTTTTGCTTCTGCCTACACTCAATGATCTACTAGAGCGAGCTCAGGTTTACAATCTTCATCATTACCTAGAGGATGATAATCTTTCGGAAGACGAGGCTGCTGTTCTGGTCGCTCAGCGCCCACTGTACAAACCACATGCTATTTCCCTAGCAAAATTCATTCTGGGGGGCATGTATACGATGCAGTTAAACGATTGGGCTGCAAAGCGGGAGAAGCAAACAGAGGCACAAAAACGCAGAGCACAAGTCGCAGCTTCTCCAGAGGCTCAAGAGGCTCTTAGGTACGTAGGCGAAGCCAAATTTTCAGCTTTACAGCCGATTGTTATGAATATTCGTGGCTGCGGAGAAAACGGTGATGAATTGAACCCTCACCATCCGATTGAGAAAAAAGGAAATAATGAACAGGAATTGAAATCAGTATTTCGAATTACTTTAGCCAGCGGCCATGTTTTTTCAATCATCGACGGCCAACATCGATTCCACGCGCTGTTAATTATCCGCGATTGGTTGCGTGATATCTGTGCTAAAGGCGTTTATCCAAAAGCTGGTTTATTCAACTTACCGACCGGTATTGATGGTCGGGTACCTGTGGTGATGATGGAGTTTTGGCGTGCCCTTTTGGATAAAGGCCTAAACCAGGTGACACTAAGCGCAGAAGTTTTTATGGGCCTTAGTTTAGAACAGGAACGCCAACATTTTGTTCACCTCAATACGAAGGGAAAAAATGCCAGCATAGAAACTGCATTGGATTTCGATAGCCAAGACCCTGTAAATCAGTTCATTAAAAAAGAGTTAACTGCTATGGGGCACCTCAAATGGGGACACCTCAAACTAAAGACGTTAAACCAGATTTGTTGTTTACTCGTTGCAAACAAACAATCCTCAAAATCTATCAGGCCAGTCGATCTAGATAATTACCAAGGGTTTCTGTTGAAATTTTGGCAAACGGTTCAAAATGCTCCAGGGGTGCTAGAGCCTAATGCAGAGAGTGAATCGCTGCTACTCAACCCAGTAATGCTAAAAGCTATTGCGAAACTTGGATACGATCTATCTAAAAAGAAGGATAAAAAGGGGTTAATCAAACTTTGGACTTCTATTGAAGACGGATCTTTGGATTTTTCCCACAACAACAAACATTGGCAGGCCATTTGTCAACCACAGTCCGAGTGGTCTAGCTTAATACCGAAAATGACTTTGTATGTCCATCCTCCCAAAGGGAAGCCGTTGGATGCGGGTCGATTTGACCCTGATACTAAAAAGGTTATTTTTAGTACCAAACAAAATGATACCTATCCTCGCCTAGCTGATTTGATTCGTCTTCAGCTTGGTTTGCAGAGCCGTCATAAAAGTTCATGAAGCAATATGTGGAGACTTATCCGAATTATAGAGGCTATATAGTTTAGTAATTTCTCGAAGCTCACAACCGGGAGTCAATCCCGGTTAGTTTCGGATTTGGATTTGGATTTGGATTTGGATTTGGATTTGGATTTGGATTTGGATTTGGAGAAGATTCTGTGCATTGAACATAGATTGATAGTTATATGTTCAATGATTCGAGCCTCTTTTAAGCAATATGATACTGACTAATCTCTTCCACAATTAGTCAAACAGCCCTAAACGGGTGAAGTGACTGATAAGCCCAGCTCAATAGACACTACACTGATTAGAAAAAGTAGGTCAACTTGGAATGGGGGATAGCCAAGTTACTGAGCCCCGTAATAAACTACTCTTCACCTATGCTTGTCCAGTACTTTGACTTTTCCTCCAACTCAACCCTTCTTAACCCAAGCGTTTCTGTATTTCGAACTATCTGATAGGTTTTAGGAAATATTCCTAAGTTTCGGGCTAGGTTAACGAGTGCATGTTTAGAGTCAGCAGTTGTCGGAAGACAATATAGTACATGTAACTAAAAGTTAGATTGAAAACTTAGAAAATTCAGAGCTGGTAACGCTTCTAAGCCGATAATCTAACTTTTATCTAAATCATCTAAGTTTTTGCTCGTTTTTGTACTGGAATTAAGATGGATAACAACGAAAAGTTAGATAAGTGGGGAGTTAGAAAAAATCTAAGTTTTTAAGCTTAGCATTAATCTTTGGTGTGCTACGTGCCAATAATCGATGCAAAGCGAAACCATGCACCGTAACTCAGAATTGGACAAAAATGAGTTAGAGTCTTCGGTCTAGTGCACGTGTGTAGGATTAGTATATGTATGCCCAAAGGCACCAAAACAAAAGGTAAAACCTGACCACGTTAGTTCCCATAAATTTCTTGCAGGATTGCAACAGGCGCTAGCTATTAAGCTCGCGCCTTTATCTTTAACTATTTTATATTGGACTCGAAAACACGAACTAACTCTTTCACTTTGACAATGCAGTTATTGGCTACACATCCGTATTTTTCATTGTATTTAATCAAGGAAACTAAATATGAACGATAACCTTTTATCTTATGTTGTAACTGGTCATCAGAGTACTGGATGTAGAAGTTTATGTTTCCGCCATATGTTCTTTTAAATTTGTTATAGTTCAACTGAAAAAGATTCTCCATGATATAGACAGAATCTCTATTTTTTCTTAAAAGTGCAGATAGTTTTTTTAAGTGTTTTAGTTTTTTATCGGAGAGTCTAATTGAACCAATGGGATCTTCTTTGTACACGTCAAAGAACAGGTTTTTCTTTAACTTGGTGTTCTGAATCACATACCCATTAAGCGATATAGTATTCTCTACTGCCTTTCTTTTTCTTTTTTTTAATTTAAGAGAAAGAGTAGAGATAAATATAGAGATGTCCCTTTCAAACTGATCAGAATGTAGGTATCGACTCTTGCTCGATGAAAAAAGCATATCATCTGCATATCTACTGTATACAATCCCTTTATCTTCACACAGTTTCTGGATCAAAATATCGATTCTTCTAAAAATTATATTAGAAACGACAGGGGAAGACGAAAATCCAATAGGAAGTATTTCTTTTCCTTTTATATCATCATCGGCGAAATTGTTATTAACTTTGTGAATAATAGACATATAAGCAATGTCTAACGCCGAGTATTTGACACCTTTTTTATCATCACTGAAGTACTGACTCAGAAGGTTTTTAACTTCCAACACAGATATGGAGTGGAAAAACTTCTTTATATCGAGTCTCAAGAAGTAATAACCACCGATGTGTGGTCTTAGGAAGTCATAATAAGACTTACCAGGGATAAACCCACAAGCAGAAGAGTTTACGGGAAGCTTGGATAGAACAAACCTTGTGATTCTATCATTTACGATTTTGTGATCAGAATCTTTTAATATTTCGAAAAATATATCAGCCCCAGACTTTCGTTCAATGACACTGGTAGAAAAATCATCTAATAGTGCCACATTACCTTTTAGGATGGCTTTATTAAAGAATTCATCACTAACTTTTTTATTCATTATATTGCTTCAACCCGATACAAAAGAACACTATTACACCGTAGGTGTGTACTATAAGACACATTAATCAGCGCGACCAGATTAGTAACTATTGGGACTGTACTCAAAGTTACTGGAAGACGAACTCCCTGAAACAAAGAGTGGGAGGGGCAAGCCCTCAGATACTCGTGAAAACTCATATCTCCCCTCTACTATCGGGTTGAAGCATACGAATAATATCATAAAGCTCAGGGAAGTAAACCTTGAAGGTACTTCCAAATGTCTGATTTTTTTGCAAAGATTGCGTTTCTACATATTCAACAGCATAGTTGATAAAGCTAGTCGTCCATCCGTCTGTTTTCTCGAGATCTTTATTTTTAACAGTGGCTTGCTCTAGCAAACTCATTAGCAATTTAGCGTGTCTAGAAGTGTATCTTAGGTTTCCGCTTACTTTATTACCTTTTTGCATGGTTTGTTTGTACGCTTCGACATTAAAGTGGCTATAGTCAGTAAGAGCTTTAGACTTTCCATTGAAAATAACTCGTATATAATCGATTAACATATCTTCAGTTACGTACTTACTATTATTAATCCTAGTTATAATGGATTGAGTATTAGTGCCATACTTTTTATCTAGCCAGCCATATAGAATATCAGCACTACCTTTCTGAATTAAACACCCTTCCAAAGTTGTTCTATTAATATATATATCTTTTCCCAACAGGCGCTTTTTGACGGCGGAAAAAACCTTGTCAAACTCACTTTCCTTTAAGAAATCTTGTTTTGTAGGATCAACTTTAAGATTCTTTTTATCACACGATAATAAATATTTAACATTATCCTTCTTGTCTTTTTGTCTTTTACTAAACCCAAGTTTGTATTTATTAAACTCAGCCTCTAAAGTCTTCTTCCAGAAGTTAAAGTAATTACCATTTTTTTGTAATTTCAATTCAAAACTATTCGGCTTACCTTTTAATGATATAGCCTTATCAGCATCAAAGAGAAACATGTAGGGGATCGCTGAGTTAGAGTAAGAAGGGTTAACTCTCTCCCCGATGACATTACTACTACTCTTATAAATATCAATATTTCTTAGATGTGGAAAGTGCTCCGATAGCCTCATATTGCCAAATACTTCTAATTCGCTTTCCCCCTCAACAAATAGAATATAATCACTAAAAAACAATCTAGCTTCATTATCGCTAAATGTGTTAATAAAGCTTTCACTATCATACGTTGATTTTAAAGTATGAATTGATGTTGTTGAGTCATTTCTCTTTTGAAAACAAAACACTCGTTGATTATCACGAAATTTCTTGATTATCTCTTTTACAATATTTGGTGAATGCGTAGTCAAAAACACTCTTGGTCTTATTGCTTTGTGATCTCGACCGTTATTGTACTTATAGCTGTTATAGATATCATGAATTAACACCTCATTCATTTTCGGATGAAGCCCAAGCTCAGGTTCGTCAATAAATACAAACGGTGTTATATATTCTCTTCGTGAAATTGTAATTAATATTTTTAAAAATGTCTTAACAAAATGAAAGGAATTTGTACCATCTGAGTGATATTTAAGATCACTTTCATCTATCTCAAATCGATACCCTTTTAAGCCAGCCTTAATATAGCTTAATACTTTTTCTTTTTGTGTGCTCGGTTTGGTGGATATCGTACTATTTATTTCGGATATATAATTTTTATATGAACTTTCACCATCAGCGTTTATGGACTTATCAAAAAAGTCAATTATAGTTTGCTCATCTATTTTTGACAGGTTGAATGACTTCAATCGTGATACAAGATCCCATAAGCTATCCCATTCATGTAGATCCATATGCCTAGGTTCAATATGGAAAAAAGGGAAAAGGTATAAAATCAGATTTAGCGTCTGCTTATCATTTGTTGACCACTTTACCTTTCCATCGTTATATATATTCAACGTTAACGTATAAGTAGTATGGTCGTTATCGTATCGCATCAATGCAAACATACTTCGTTTATGCAATGGAACGAGCTTTCTAATTATGAATGCGAAATACGTGTTGGTTGGTTGCTTCCTAGCTATTCTAAAGATTCTAGTCATATCAAAGGTTATTGATATCGAACCTTTATATGAATAGTTTGAGTTAAGCTTGGGCGGCAACTCTTCTTTTCCTTCTAATCTGTTGTAAAAAAACTTTAAGACTTTAAGTAAATTAGATTTACCGACATTGTTCCTACCAACAATACAGTTCATGTCATTCAAGTCATTGACGACCAGTTCATCGAATGATAGTAAGTTAGTAATTTTGATTGCTTGTACAGTCATAATGCACTCGAATATATTTTTGTTCACTATATCATGACCTTAGAGATTTTTCTCCACTTAAGAACCTATATCTTGTCATCTCCTTTTGATTTAGATTTGTGCAACGGATCTATTTTGGTTGGTTTATCACAACAGAAGTAAACGCTTAACAAAACCCGCATACCAATAGCAATCTCTTTGTCATAATATCTTTTTATTTGAAGGTAGTATGATTTAACAAGGCAAGCACGATCACTGAGCTAATATCCTAGAGCAGCAACCGATCTATCAAACAATTTTACATTGATTAAATAGCCATAGGGGGCGGGTCTTGCCTTTTACCTACCACTCGCTTTAGTGTCGGTGGCAACTCGTTTT
>NZ_JBLBVL010000008.1:0-134395 GCF_047250365.1 Thaumasiovibrio clandestinus | reverse complement strand
TACCAATCAGTGTGACTTTCGTCTCGTTTTCCTTGGCAGTGGTGGCGCATTATAGGGAGTTAAAATCATCTGGCAAGCAGTATTTTGATAAAAAACGCCAAAAACACCTCAAGCGTTCAAAATCGCATCAATTCGTATGTTATTGATGCAAAATGCAGCTTTATTCTCTGCTTTTATATTGCAATGCTAGTGAGACTTTTCATACTTTAGACCATTTTGCCAAACAACAAGCCACTCTTATCGCAGCTGAATGCATGCTAAACTCTGGCTTTCTTGTATAAACCAAACTGAGATGATTATGAAAATCGGCATTATTGGAGCGATGGAACAAGAAGTTGAGATATTGAAATCACTTCTTACTGATGTAAATAGACTTGATCTGGCAGGGTGTACCTTTTACGAAGGCCGCCTAGATGGCGCAGATGTGGTATTACTGCAATCAGGAATTGGTAAGGTCGCTGTATCCGTTGGAACCACTTTACTCCTTGAGCGGTTCTCCCCAGATGCCATCATAAACACTGGATCAGCTGGCGGTTTTGATAACACACTAACAATGGGTGATGTCGTAGTCTCAACCGAGGTTCGCCATCACGATGCAGATGTCACTGCGTTTGGTTATGAGATGGGGCAAATGGCGCAGCAGCCTGCAGCCTTTCAAGCAGATAGCCAGCTGATCGATATTGCAGAACAAGCCATCCTAGCATCTGGCAATACACGTGCACTACGCGGCTTAATTTGTTCAGGCGATGCATTCATCTGCACAAAAGAGAAGATTGACTACATACGTCACCACTTCCCAACCATCGTGGCAGCAGAAATGGAAGCAGCGGCCATTGGGCAAGTCTGTCACCAGTTCAAGGTTCCTTTTGTGGTTGTTCGCGCCATTTCTGACGTTGTAGACAAAGAATCACCGATGGATTTCCATCAGTTTTTACCGATTGCCGCAAAGAGCTCGTCTGAAATGGCAGTTAAAATGGTTGCTCTACTTAACGATAAATAGTGGAATAGACGTGACGATAAATGGATTTTTCACGTTAGCCTTTAATAATGACACCCTACTCGCGATGTGGGGTGCCCTCTTGTTGCACTGGCTTCTCCCTATTCCACCCGAGCTACATCCCATACAAATTTGGAAAAAGCTCGGGCTCTTAATCGCAACAAGAGTCAACAAAGCATCAGACTCTATCAAGCAGCGCCAACTCTCCGGCTTTCTGGCCTGGTTATTACTATACTGCTCTGCTTTCATCTTTCTGTTCGCCGCCTATCAGCTCGTGTGGTACCCCTCCCTATTTAATATGACACTGCTATGGCTAGCCATTGAGTGGCAACAGCCACACCAACTAGGCAAACGGATCACGCAAGGCTTGGCTGACAATCGGATCGCTTATTGCCGGCAGTTGCTCAGCACACAACTTAATCGCGACACAAACACATTAACCCAGATCGGAATAGGCAAAGCCTGTGCTGAAACACTATTACTTGGTTATGGTCGTCAGGTCGTTGCTGTTCTCTTTTGGTACACGCTGGCAGGTGGTATCGGTGCGATACTGTATCGTCTTACGCTGACATTGGCGCGGTGTTGGTCACCCTCTCGCATTCAATATCATAACTTTGGACTTTCTGCAGTACGTCTACTCGCCATTGCTGATATCATTCCTCTGCGCTTATTTGCCTTACTGCTTGCGACAGGAAAAAATACGCGACACAATTTTACTGCCCTCTGGCGGCAAGGTGAGCAGTGGCCACTGCCTGGTCCAGGTTGGTTACTGACAGCTGTAGGTAGTCGCTTAACGCTTTCTCTTGGGGGGCCGGTTATATACCAGAAGCAACGTTTCGAACGACCTAAAGTCGGTGGTCCTATTGCCCCCGCCGCACTGCACCTTGCTCAATTACAACAACTACTCTTACGTCGGTTATGGCTTTGGGGTATTTTCTGCTCTCTATGGATAATCATTGCATAATATGACTCGAACACTGATCACGACACTACTCTTTCTATTTTCGTGCTTTGCGCTATCTCAACCAGCACAGCGTGTTATCACACTATCACCACAAGGCACGGAACTGGCTTATGCCGCAGGCCTTGGCGATGCTATCGTTGCGGTCAGCGAACATAGTGACTACCCCAAGAGCGCACTCAATATTGAACGCGTTGCTAACCATCGAGGGCTAAACCTAGAACGTATTGTTGCGCTTAATCCAGACCTTATTCTCGCTTGGGAGGGTGGCAATCCATCACAGCAATTACTCAAGCTTCGCCAACTCGGCTATACAGTTATCAATACTTATCCCGACTCTCTTGACGACATTGCTCGCGTTATTACCCAACTAAGTCAATGGTCTTCAAACCCCGCCATTGGAATGCAAGCTGCTGACGAGTTTAGTGCTCAGCTCAATCACCTCAAAGAGCAATACAAAGACATGCCGCCGGTACGCTTTTTCTATCAACTCAGCACTCATCCACTCATCTCGGTCAATCGTACTGCTTGGCCTGGTTCTGTTTTTGAAATATGCAATGGGGAAAATATTTTTGGCGATAGTGCGGCCCCTTATCCACAAATTAGCCCGGAGCAGGTCATTAGTCGCCAGCCGGATGTTATATTTCTACCGCACTCTCAAGAGTCAGATGGTGAAATGTGGCAGCGCTGGAAAGAAGTGCTACCTGCAGTACAAAATGCAAATGTGATTAGCCTAAATAGCGATTGGTTGAATCGCGCGACTCCACGAAGCTTAATGGCAGCGGCTGATATTTGTGCGGTACTGCATCCCTAATTGGGCAGGTATCGAACTATAACGAAAATTTTTATTTTCGCATGATGTAGCGCAACTTTTTCACCACTCTCAGGGTTGTAAGGCACGTTTTCTGCTTTACAATCACCACTCCTGTTCCTACTGATAGTGTGATTGTCACTATGTTAATTTATTTACTCGACCTATTCGGCACTGCAATTTTTGCCATCTCTGGAGTGCTACTGGCTGGACGCCTAAGGATGGACCCTTTTGGCGTATTAGTGCTGGCGAGCGTGACCGCCATTGGTGGCGGTACAATTCGTGATATGGCACTAGGCGCTACACCTGTTTTTTGGATCACCAATGCAGCCTATATTTGGGTTATTTTAATCACCAGCTTATTGTCTATGCTGTTAATTAAAAACCCGAAGCGCTTACCTTGGTATCTCCTCCCTGTTTCCGATGCTATTGGGCTTGCGGTATTTGTCGCGATTGGCGTAGAAAAAGCTCTGGCTTTCGGCGCTGCTCCAATTGTTGCTGTTATTATGGGCGTAATGACTGGATGCGGAGGCGGCATCATCCGTGATGTATTAGCGCGTGAAATTCCGATGGTTTTACGTACCGAAGTCTACGCCACGGCCTGTATCGCAGGGGGGATTGTACACACAGGTGCTTTGGCATTATCCGTTCCAACTAATGGGGCAATGATCGCTGGGATAATTACAACCCTTATGATTCGATTAGCCGCCATCAAATGGCACTTATCGCTGCCAAGCTTTGTGCTTAAACAAGCTTAATTATTCCTGCTTATAAATAAAAATGCCCGGTCTATCACCGGGCATTTTTTATCAAATCAGAGCGAAACCATTAAGCAATGGTTACTCGTGCAAATTTACGCTTACCAACTTGGAATACATAAGTACCCACTGCTGGAACCAGCTTCGTATCAGACACTTTTTCTCCGTCTTGCTTAGCAGCACCCTGGCGAATCATACGCATCGCATCAGACGTCGAGTTCACCAATCCAGCGTCCTTCAACACGTTTGCAATCGCAATACCCGTATCAAAGGTGAATTCAGGCATCTCTTCCGGCATCGCCCCTTTCTGGAAGCGATTAATAAATTCCTGCTCTGCCGCTTCAGCGAGTTCATCTGAATGGAAACGAGCAATGATCTCTTTGGCAAGCAGTACTTTAATGTCACGAGGGTTTTTACCATTGGCAATATCCGCTCTAAACTGCTCGATCTCTTCTAATGGACGGAACGACAATAATTCGTAGTAATTCCACATTAGATCATCAGAGATAGACATGATCTTGCCGAACATTTCTGTTGGCGATTCACTGATACCGATATAGTTATGCGCCGACTTGGACATTTTCTTTTCGCCGTCCAAACCAACCAGCAATGGCATCGTTAACACGACTTGTGGCTTTTGCCCATTTGCTTTCTGTAGCTCTCTACCCATTAGCAAATTGAACTTCTGATCCGTACCGCCTAACTCAACGTCAGTTTCCATAGCAACTGAATCATAGCCCTGCAATAACGGGTACATAAACTCGTGGATAGCGATAGGACGACCATCCGCATAGCGCTTTTTAAAATCATCACGCTCAAGCATACGTGCAACCGTTTGGTTTGCAGCCAGTTTGATCATACCCGCAGCACCAAGCTCAGATAGCCACTCAGAGTTAAAGGCAATTTTTGTCTTGGCTGGATCAAGGATCTTGAACACCTGCTCTTTATAGGTTTCAGCATTGGCTAAAACATCTTCACGAGTTAACGGTGGACGAGTGGTATTTTTACCCGTCGGATCACCCACCATTCCAGTAAAGTCACCAATCAAAAAGGTGACATCATGCCCCAACTCTTGAAAAGTACGCAGCTTATTAAGAATAACAGTGTGGCCAAGGTGAATATCCGGTGCCGTTGGATCTGCACCCAGTTTGATGCGTAGCGGACGCCCTTGTTTCAGTTTTTCAATCAGCTCTTCTTCCGGAATAAGTTCATCTACTCCGCGTTTAATTTCAGCTAGCGCCTGTTCAATGCTGGCCATGCGTGTGTGCTCCCACAATTATCTTTAACTAATATCCGCTCAGTTTACTTGAATAGCACTTCATTTTGAAACCAGTTACACTATTCACTGTCATATTTTTAATTACCGCAACTTTGGTACCTTAATTTTGTCATTTTTTCGCATCTTCAAAAACAAGCCTAAACGTTATCTATTATTCATCGCCATTAGTTGCTTCTTTTTTGCAGTTGTTATTCCCAGTGATACCAAGGCACCAGATAACTACTTCACTTACCAAACAAGTGAAACTTACCCACTGCCCCTCAACCTAGCCCCTAGAGAAATAGCCGTTGCGCCCAGCGGTCAAGCACTACAATGGCAAAAGCACACCATTGCTAGTGGGGAAAGTCTGGCCGTGGTTTTCCAACAGCTGGGGTTTAGCGCTCGGACCCTTCATCAGCTCATTAACAGCGATGATGAAGCTAAAAGCCTTACTCAACTGCGTCCCGGCGTTGAACTAGAGTTTGGTCGCGATGAACTCGGCCAACTACAACAATTGCGACAAAGAAAGTCGAATACTAAAACATTGATTATTGAACGCATTTCCGACAACGCTTTTTCTTCTCGTCTCCACGTCAAAGATGTCGACTACCAAACCAATTATGCTCAAGCGTCAATCACATCAAGTTTCTGGAATGCAGGCATCGGCGCTGGGTTAACCCCAAACCAAGTCATGGAACTCGCCACACTGTTTGGCTGGGACATTGATTTCGCATTAGATATTAGGGCTGGCGATCATTTTAAGGTTCTGTTCGAAGAGCGCTGGTCTGAAGGGCAATATATGGGACACGGCAAGATATTGGCGGCTGAATTTACCAATTTTGGTCAAACATTTACAGCCATTTTAGCCGAAAATGGTGAGTATTATGATGCTCAAGGCTTAGCCATGAAAAAGGCCTTTCTTCGCTCTCCCGTTAATTTCCGCTATGTCAGTTCCAATTTTAATCCTAAGCGCTTACACCCCGTTACCGGACGGGTACGTGCCCATAACGGTACTGACTACGTCGCCCCTGTCGGTACGCCAATATGGGCTGCGGGTAACGGCGTTGTCACTGAATCTAGTTATAACCAGTATAATGGTAACTATGTCTTTATTCGCCACAATGCGACCTATACCACCAAATATCTGCACCTAACAAAACGAACAGTACGTACAGGGCAGCGAGTCAAACAGGGCGAGACAATAGGTACATTAGGTGCGACTGGGCGTGTCACTGGAGCACACCTGCACTATGAGTTTCTGGTAAACGGGAAGCATAAAAACCCGAGAACCGTCGATTTACCGCAGGCTGAATCCTTGCTTGGTGACGAGAAAACGGTTTTTTTACGCCATGCACAAAACCAAGTCGCTCAGATGATGCACTTTGATGATCTGGTCGCTAATCACTATTTACTTATCGATAGTGAACGGCCTTAGTTATTGAGTGGCACTCACTTTGGAGACATAAAAAAACCGCCAACTGGCGGTTTTTTATGTCTCATTTAGCTTAAACACTAAACGATGCCCCGCAACCACATGTGGTCGTTGCATTTGGGTTATCAACGAAAAAACGCGAACCTTCCAGTCCTTCCGTATAGTCAACAGTACCACCAATTAGGTATTGCAGACTCATTGGATCAACCACCAGTGTTACACCACTATTTTCAATGGTGGTATCACCCTCATTAACACTTTCATCAAATGTAAACCCATACTGGAAGCCACTACAACCGCCACCTGTAATATACACGCGTAATTTCAGATTTGGGTTTTCTTCCTCGGCAATCAGCGTTTTCACTCTGTTCGCCGCAACTTCGCTAAAGTTCAGTGGCAAGTTTGCATCGCCCATTCTACTCTCCAACATTGCCGTTTAACCGCAATTATCCAATACCTGACTAATTCATTCAAGTATTCTACCGCGAATCATCAAAATTTGCCGACATTTTATGCGATTAGTTGCCAAAGACCAATAATAACAATACTCGCCAAACTTCCCCGAAGTTAGATACAATCAATAAAAACCAATATAGGGAAAGAAATCAATGAGCAAGTCAGCCGAACTTTTTGCCAAAGCACAACAGACCATTCCTGGTGGTGTTAACTCCCCCGTCCGCGCATTTGCCGGGGTGGGTGGAGACCCCGTGTTTATTGAACGTGCCGAAGGGGCTTACATCTTTGATGCCGATAATAAAAGCTACATCGATTATGTCGGGTCTTGGGGACCAATGATCTTAGGACATAATCACCCTGAGATTCGCCAAGCCGTAATCAGTGCAGCGCAAAATGGTCTCAGTTTTGGTGCGCCGACTGAATCAGAAATTAGCATGGCAGAATTAGTCAGCCAGTTAGTACCATCAATGGAGATGGTACGCATGGTCAACTCTGGCACTGAGGCCACGATGAGTGCTATCCGGTTAGCGCGTGGTTTTACGGGTCGTGACAAAATCGTTAAATTTGAAGGTTGCTACCACGGTCATGCTGACTGTTTGTTGGTCAAAGCCGGTTCTGGGGCGTTAACCCTTGGGCAGCCTAGCTCTCCTGGCGTTCCAGCAGACTTTGCCAAACATACACTCACCTGCACATTTAATGATTTAGAATCTGTCGCTCAGACCTTTGCATCTCACCCTGAAGACATCGCCTGCATTATAGTAGAGCCCGTTGCTGGCAACATGAACTGTATTCCGCCACAAGATGACTTCTTGCAAGGGCTAAGAGCACTGTGTGATCAGTACAATGCATTGCTGATCTTTGATGAAGTAATGACAGGGTTTCGTGTCGCACTGGGTGGGGCTCAAGCACACTATCAAGTCACACCTGACTTAACCACGCTGGGTAAAGTAATTGGGGGCGGAATGCCAGTAGGCGCATTTGGTGGCCGTCGCGACATTATGGCGTTTATCGCGCCAACTGGACCAGTCTATCAGGCAGGGACTTTATCCGGTAACCCTATTGCCATGGCGGCAGGGCAAGCCAGTTTGCGTTTAATTAGCCAACCAGGCAATGAGGAAAAACTCCAACAAATCACCCAAACCCTCGCCCAAGGCTTTAAGGCGATGGCTGACAAGCACAACGTCCCACTCTTTGTGCACCAAGTTGGCGGCATGTTTGGTTTCTTCTTTACCGATCAAACCAGCATCAAAACCTACGCCGATGTGGCGCGTTGTGACACAGACAAATTCAAACGCTTTTTCCATCTAATGCTTGAACAGGGTATTTATTTGGCACCATCCGCCTTTGAAGCGAGCTTTACTTCACTGTCTCATGGTGATGCAGAGATCAACGCAACCATCGCAGCAGCTGACAAAGCATTCGCTGTACTCGCTAAGTAACTGGTCGAAAAAGCAACTACCGTTTTTTAGCCACCTTTGATAAGGTGGCTTTCGCTTTCCAGAGCATCCAATTAATTAGTTTTTACCTATTTATTGCAACGAATCTTCATATAAAGGAATACACCATGAGTCGGGACATCAAAATAGAACCACGTCACTGGACATTGATTGTCGCTCTGCTTTTTGCCGCTTATGCCTGTTACCGCCTCGTTCAGCCTTATCTGGGCCCCATTATGCTGGCGTTTATTTTGTCGCTGTTGTTCTACCCGATTCATGCGCGCATTGAACTACGTTGTGGAAAACGGATCAATCTGGCTTCACTGCTCTCTTGCAGTTTAATGACCTTTATTATTCTCATCCCTGTCACTTTAGTACTGATTGCCATATTAAATCAGGGCGTTACATTCTCGAAAGATACCATTAACTGGCTAAGTAACGGTGGCGCACAAACCGTTATTTCTCACCCTTATGTGGTGAAGACCCTTAGCCTGCTGGACAAGTACTCACCTCTCGATAACCTTGACCCACAAGCCGTAGTACAAAAAATCGCAACCAGCGCCTCGACACTAGGCAGCCAAATGATCAATATCAGTGCTCGCGTTGTCGGTGATATAACCAGCCTGTTTCTAAACTTCATACTGATGCTATTTATCCTGTTCTTTCTACTCCGAGATCATGAAAAAATCGTCGAAACCTTACGTCTTGCCATTCCCTTATCACGCAGCCAGGAAGACATTTTGCTAGATGAACTAGAAAGCGTCTCTAAATCGGCACTACTCGGATCATTCCTTACCGCCATTACGCAAGGGTTCGCTGGCGGGTTTGCGATGTGGCTAGTAGGTTTCCCCGGACTCTTCTGGGGAACAATCATGGCTTTCGCTTCCTTTATCCCGGTGGTCGGCACCGCTTTAATCTGGGTACCGACAGCACTCTACTTACTGCTGATAGGCGATTGGGAGTGGGCGCTATTTATGGCGCTATGGGGCTCTATTGTTGTCGGCTCAATCGATAATCTGTTGCGTCCTCTACTCATGCAAGGTAACTCCGGCATGAATACCCTATTAATCTTCTTTTCAATTATGGGTGGGCTGCAACTCTTTGGTCTACTGGGTCTTATTTATGGCCCCATCATTTTCGCTCTAACTATCGTCTTATTTAAGCTTTACCAAAGCGAATTTAATGCTTTCTTAGAGAAGCAGGATAATTGCTAACAACAAACAGTAACGGTTTCCCCTTTGCGCGGATTGTGGGACAATCCGCGCCCATATTATCTGTAACAAACATCTGAGGTTAACCATGTCGTTATCTGCACCAAGTCAGGTGATTGAACGCCAATTGGCTTTTTTTGAAAACCGTCACTTACTGGTGATGGGCGAGTTCGATGGCAACTTGCCCTCGGAATTAGCCAGCACGTGTGCGTCTTTACGCGTCTTTACGACTAACTTCCTCACTCATAACCGCCTAAAAGCCCGCTATACCTGTCAGTTTGGAGCTGAAATTGACGCCTCAACACTGCAAGATGTCGACATGGTCTTACTGTTTTGGCCCAAAGCAAAAGCCGAGGCTGAGTACTTACTCGCAATGACGCTGGGCCAATTGCCAGCAGGAACTGAGATCTGCGTTGTTGGCGAAAATCGCGCTGGGGTAAAAAGCGCCGAGAAACTGTGCCACCCCTATACAAAATTAGTTAAACACGACAGTGCGAGGCGCTGCGGTTTCTATTGGGGAAGCGCCACTCACACTCCCCAACCCTTCAATCTCAATGATTGGTTTAAACACTACGCACTGCAGCTAGGGGAAACCACCCTTACCATTAGTTCATTGCCGGGTGTATTTAGTCATGGTGAGTTTGATAAAGGCACAAAACTATTACTAGAAAACCTTTCGGTGTTGAAAGGCGATGTACTCGATTTTGGTTGTGGGGCAGGGATCATTGGTGCCTGGGCCAAAACAATGTTTAGCGATATTAACGTAACCTTGTGCGATATTAGCGCCCTTGCCATCGCGTCAGCGAAAGAGACACTCCGTCAAAATCAGTTAGACGGAACAGTATTAGCCAGTGATGTCTACAGCGATATTCAAGGCCAGTTTGATTATTTGATCTCTAACCCACCGTTTCATGCCGGATTAAAAACCAGCTACAGCGCAACCGAAAATTTATTGGCGGATGCCCCATCCCATCTAAATCGCGGGGGACAACTAATTATCGTTGCCAACAGTTTTTTGCAATACCCTCCGATTATCAACAATGCTTTTGGTGAATGCGACACACTGGCCACGCGAGATGGATTTAAAATTTATCGAGCACAAAAGGCAAAATAAGTTCATACCTAAGATCGATTACCCTTTTTGAGTGTCAATAAGCACTCAAAAAGGGCTTTTTGACAAAATTAACGAGATCAATCACAAAAATTTCCCCCCGCTATTGTTGCTCCACTCAAAGAAGAACAGATACACTCTTTGCTTTGTTTTGACAAAATTGCCGTAATGCAATTTATGTATATGTAATAAAGGAAGTAATGAAACTGTTCAGCTCCTTCAAACGGCTCCAGCACTCGTTAATGATGGCGTTTTTGGTGATCAGTATTACCCCGCTGACGCTAACGGCATTGTTTTTTCTAAATTCTCATATTACTGATTTAGAGCAACAAACATTTCAACACCTTTCCCTGTTACGTGATAACAAAGCGCGCCAGCTTGAAAATTACTTTGATTACAAAAGACAGGAGATTCAAGCTTTTGCAAAATCGGAGCTCGCCATCGCGACCGGAGGGAGGTTCTATGGGTTAGTTGGTGCCTTCAGTCAACTAGCCAACAGTCAAGACGAGATACGCGCGATAGCTCAAAGTGATTACATCAAAGGGGTTCTTTCTGGAAAAAATGTCGACTTAAGTACGGAAGGAACACTTTACATTGCTAATCAACGCTATCGCCTAATTCACAAACGCTATCACGATGCGTTTGAGGAGTACCTTAAGCGCACCGATTTTTCTAATATCTACTTAGTCGATATGAATGGCAACGTAACTTATTCCGTTAAAATTGATTCACTCTTCGGTGAAAACCTGCAAAACGAACAACAGCTAAACACACCTTATGGCCAAGCATTTAAAAATATCAAAAACCTGACAAAACAACATTTAGAGTCGGATGAGGAGCTTTATGTTTTCCAAGACTTCAGTGATAATAATAACGCAGGACAGAATGTTGCTTGGTTAGCCGCTCCTATCATCCAACAAGGTTACCTGCACAGTTACCTTCTATTTAAGCTTCCTACAACAGGGGTTGAAAGCCTCGTTGCTGAAAGACCGGAAGAGCAATCATCTATCACAACGACAGTATTGGGGCTCCATGGAGAATTAAGGCAAAGCAACCCGCTCAACACACTGTTTAAAAGTGAGCCTGACATCCTAAACGCCTTGCTGCAACAAAAAGAAAGCGTTGAAAAAATAACAGGATTCAATGAGATAAAGGTGCTTCGTGCCTTAACGCCTGTCAATGTTCTTGATAATCAATGGGCGATATTGCTAGATCTTCCTGAAAGCGATGCTTTAGTGCATATTCGACAACTTGAAAAAGTTTTCCTCGTCGCAATGACTGCTGCCATTCTTCTCGTCATTATGGCCTCTCACTGGCTGTCTAACTATATTACCGCGCCTCTTTTGCGCTTAACCTGGGCTGCAGAGCGCGTTTCTGCAGGCGACCTAGACCAAAATATCACCGGCACTGAACGCCCAGATGAGCTCGGCCGGCTGGCTATTAGCTTTGCTCGTATGCAGCGCTCAGTTCGCGAAAAATTGTTCTTGATCCGCCAACAGAACAAAGAGTTAGAAAGTAACCTTGATACGATTCAACAAAAAAACAGCAAACTTGAAGCCGCCGATAAACTCAAAGATGAATTTCTCGCCACCACCTCTCATGAACTGCGTACCCCATTACATGGCATGATGGGGATCGCTGAGTCGCTGCTTTCTGGTCTGCATAGCCCTATTTCAAATCAGCAGCGTCATCAATTACAAATTCTCCTCAACAGCGGTCAGCGCTTGAGCACCCTGATTGACGATCTACTTGATTACCATAAGATGCGTTATGGCAATTTAGATATTAAGCGCCACGCCGTTGACCTAAGTACAGCAATTCGGTTGGTTCTCGAATTGTCTCACCATTTACTCGGTGAAAAACCGGTACGCATTATCAACCAGATCCCCAATGACATGCCTCTGCTTGATGCCGATGAACAGCGATTGGAGCAAGTGCTATACAACCTGATTGGTAATGCGATCAAATACACCAGTGAAGGGAAAATCGTTATCTCAGCCACCCTGCTAGATAAACAAGTTCGTGTCCAGGTGGTCGATACCGGCCAAGGGATCCCAGCAGAAGAGCTTGAGCAGATCTTTGAACCTCTCACCCAAGCGGCAGACAGTGAGCGTTATCGTCAGGGAACGGGATTAGGTTTAACTATTAGTCGTCAATTGATTGAGCTTATGGGTGGTCAACTGTATGTCAGTAGCCAACCTATGGTGGGGTCAACATTCAGCTTTACCTTGAATATTGCCTCAGATGAACTCAAGCAAACCGCCTCACCCCCGTTGAACCATTTTATGATCCCACCGACGGATGGCAGTGAGATAACATTCAGTGTCGATAGCCATGATGGTGATAAAGAGCTGATACTGGTTGTTGATGATGAGCCCGTGAATTTGCAAGTTGTCGCCAACTATCTTCGCGCCAGTGGATACCGGGTTGTGACCGCGGATAACGGCAACCTCGCCATCAGTATGGTCGAAGAGTACCAGCCGGATCTGTTACTACTTGATGTCATGATGCCCGAGCTAAACGGCTACGAAGTATGTAAGCGATTGCGCCAACATGCGGACAACGAGATGCTGCCCATCATCATGTTATCGGCGCTCAATCAAATGCAGGACCGCGTTAAAGGGTTTGAAGCAGGAGCCAGTGATTACCTGAGTAAACCATTTAATAAGGAGGAGTTACTGGCACGGATCTATACCCACCTGCGCGCCGCGAAAATGTTAGAAGAGAAAGCAATCAATGTCCGCTTGCAAGAAGAAATAATGCACCACAAGCAGACAGAGCAAGGACTGATTGATACCCATGGACGTCTAATAAATTTACTTGAGTCAACCGAAGAGTCCATCTTATGCCTTCAGCAAGATGGCCGTATTCGCTACGCCAACCAAGCAGCGGCCAAACTACTTCATGCCCCGACAGAAATAATTGAGCGACTCAATATCGATGACCTTATCGCTGACATGGAGCAGTTGAACGTACCTGACGGCAATGTGCTCCCAATCGAAAACCTCCGATTCAAAGTCCAAGGAGAGCTTCAGCAATGGCCAGCACGGTTGCTCCCAATGCCTGAAGCCTCGGGCCTATCGATGATCATTGTTATATCGCCAGCTCGCCAATCATCTCAACATCGAGTTGAATTATTGGAGCACGCGGTTAATGCACTATCAGACTTTGCATTTGATGGCGATAAATCAAATCTGCAGCAATTACGAGAACTAGGTGGTGAGTTTACTCGACTCGCTGATAAGCTCAATCAAGACGAAAAATCTAAAGCCGATCTTATGCGGGAGCTAACCGTCCAAGCAATGACAGCCAGTCTTGAACTATGGGAATCATCAACGGGGAAAACCAAATTTGCCTTAGCCGAAGAGAGTGGGCTGTGGCGGGTTTATCTCGACCGCAGTACCTTACAAACCCGAACGCTGGATAAGTACCTACACCTTGACACGCTGCCCAAGTCACCGCGCTGGCGCACTGTTATCAGTACGCTTGATTTTGTACTTGAACGTGCCACGCTGTGTGCCGCACGCCAATCTCTAGAAAGCGCTCGCGACAAACTTCACCACTACATGCAGCAATAATCTCAAAGCCCGTTAGCTCTGTGCTGACGGGCTTTATTCATGGTTCTCATTCCCTATCACCAACATCACTTCCCCCCTTGTGGTTAACCTCACCGCACTAATTCACACAGAAAAAAAAGTCGATCAATAGCAAATACCCTTCATCATTGACGGTAAATTTTGACGTTCTAAACGCTGTACACGCAAATAAATAGAGGTTATGAGAAGCAACTCACAACAAATCACACGGTGATATTTTCCGTGAAAAATAAACGTATAACAAGCTAGTGATCCACACCACACCTCCAGAGAAAATGCATGAAAACACCAACAGGGAGGAGTCTCGGCCGAAGTAAGCACTAACCCATCCATCGTAACAACACCTTCAGTGTTGACATGCGTCACACTTTATTTCTGGCCATTGGGCGATAAAAAAAAACAATTTAACGAAAATAACGTAACATGCGGTAGTTTTGACGAATTTGACGGGATGGCTAATTGACGATAACGACACTACGTTGTTTCCTTGTGCTTACCGGAGCTTGTAGGCCATTTCATGCACATCACTTAATGCAATGAAAACAAGCCGGGTGATGGTTCTCTTTTTTTCGGATCATCCAATCATATAAGTGAAACAATAAGCACAGAGTTAAGGAACAGCTATGCTTGCCAATAAAACTAAAATTGCTCTAGCAGTACTTGCAGCATCAACTGCATTAACTGCACCACAAGCTGCAGCACGCAGCGAACTAACTGTGGTACCAGACTTTTACCCTACAATGGTACGTAACTTTAACCCGTACCTACAAACAAACCTTCGTACAACGTCTGAGTTCATTTATGAGCCGCTAGTTATCTTTAATGAAATGAAAGGTAACGAGCCTGTCATGCGTCTAGCCAAGAGCTACGCGATGTCTGATGACCTAATGAGTGCCACTTTTGATCTTCGCAAAGGGGTAAAATGGTCGGATGGTAAAACATTTACCGCTGATGATATCGTCTTTACTTATGACTTACTTCGCGAGAAGACTGAGCTTGACCAACGTGGTATCAACAAGTGGGTTAAATCAGTAGAAAAAGTAAATGCGAACAAAGTTGTCTTCAACTTTACTGAAGCTAACTCAAACGTACCGTATGAAATTTCTATGGTGCCGATTGTACCTAAGCACGTCTGGAAAGATATCGAAGATCCTGCAACATTCACCAACGAAAACCCTGTTGGTACTGGTGCATTCACCGAAATCGACACCTTTACACCACAACTTTATATCCAGTGTCGTAACCCACAATACTGGGATGCTGCAAACCTAGATATCGACTGTCTACGTGTTCCTCAGATCGCTGATAATGACCAACTACTGGGCATGATCATCAACTCTGAGTTAGATTGGACCAGCTCTTTTGTTCCTGATATCGACCGCACTTATGCTGCCGCTAACCCTAACCACAAATACTGGTTGCCACCAGCGGGTACGCAAGCGTTCATGTTGAACTACAACACGCCAAACGAAGGCAACAATGAAGCGATCAACAATGTTGACTTCCGTCGTGCATTCTCAATGGCGCTAGACCGTCAAACCATCATCGACATCGCGTTCTATGGTGCTGGTGTAGTCAACGATTTCGCCTCTGGTCTAGGTTATGCGTTTGAAGCGTGGTCAAACGAAGAGACTCACGCTAAATATAAGCCTTACATGACTTATGATGTCGATGGTGCTAAAGCACTACTGGCTAAAGCTGGCTTCAAAGACACCAATGGTGACGGTTTCGTAGAAACACCAACTGGAAAAGCAATTAGCCTTGCTATTCAATCACCAAATGGTTGGACTGACTTCAACAACACAGTACAACTGGCTGTTGAGCAACTCGCTGATATCGGCATTAAAGCAGCGGCTCGTACCCCTGACTTTGCTGTTTATGATTCAGCGATGAAAGAAGCATCTTACGATGTCGCTTATACCAACTACTTCCACGGTGCCGATCCGCACCTATACTGGAACAGCGCTTACCACTCAAACTTGCAGGACGGCGACGGCATGCCACGCTTCGCTCGTCACTACTACAAGAATGACAAGCTAGATAAGCTACTAGATAGCTTCTACAAGACAGCTGACCGTGCTGAGCAAACTGGTATTGCTCACCAGATTCAGGAACTGATTGCTGCTGAGCAAGTTACGATTCCTGTTATGTCTGGTGCTTACAACTTCCAGTACAACGAAACTCGCTTCACTGGTTGGTGGAACGAAGACAATCCGAAAGGCCGTCCAATGGTTTGGGCTGGTATTCCGGAGCGTGTACTACAAGTACTTGACTTGAAACCTAAGAAGTAATCAACTAATTGCGGTGCGCGTTCTTGCGCGCCGCCTCTTCCCCCTCTCTTTTTTATATGGCGCTTTGCGTCAGGGGGTTTTACGTCCTAAATCCAATGAAAGTTGGATGGCTGAGGTGTGAGTTATGGGATTTTTTTTAAGACGTTTATCTTTTTATCTGCTAGCGCTGCTTTTTGCTGCCACGCTGAACTTTATTATACCGCGAGCCATGCCTGGTGACCCAGTGACCATGATGTTTGCTAATGCCAGCGTGCAAGTGACGCCAGAGCGAATTCAAGCCATGAAAGAGCTGCTTGGGTTTGTCGATGGCCCCATTTATGTACAATACCTAACCTATATAAAGAGCATTCTTTCATGGGAACTAGGCATATCAACTGCGACTTATCCGCAAACCGTTAACGCGATACTAGGTAACGCTGTTGGCTGGTCACTATTCCTAGCTGGCACCGCGGTTATTGTTGCGTTCTGTATCGGTTCAGTTCTGGGTATTTTTGCTGCGTGGAAACGCGGCAGTAAATATGACGCATTCATCTCACCAGCGATGCTGGTAATACAGGCAACCCCACCAATCGTTATTGCGATGCTGGCGATGTTCACTTTCGCCGTTGGCGCGAAATGGTTCCCAACCGGTTATGCCTATACCCCAGGGCAACTCCCTGACTGGACCAGTTTGGCTTTCTATAAGAATGTTGCCTATCACGCGGTTCTGCCGTTGTTCTGTGCCACGATCATTCAAATTGGTGGCTTCTTGATCAATATGCGTAACAACATGATCAACCTGCTCAGTGAAGACTATATCACCATGGCAAAAGGCAAAGGATTGAGCGAAAACCGCGTTGTTTTCAACTACGCCGCTCGAAATGCGCTATTGCCTTCTGTTACCGCACTATCAATGGCATTGGGTACCGCCATCGGTGGCCAACTTATTATTGAAATCGTCTTTAACTACCCTGGACTAGGTACGGTGCTATTGAATGCCATCAATGCCCGAGACTATCAGGTGCTACAAGGTCAGTTATTTATTATGACGCTGTTTATGTTGTTCTTTAACCTGCTAGCAGACCTGATGTACGTATTCTTGGACCCTCGCCTACGCACGGGAGCTAAATAATCATGAAAGGTTTAATTAAATTACTCAAAGGCAATCCAAAAGCCATGTTTGGCTCGGTCATTGTTATCACCTTTGTTTTAACGGCAATATTTGCCCCCTTTGTAACGAAGCATGAGCCAAATCGTCGCTCGGGTAATCCACATGAATATCCAGCGTTTGTTGTTAAAGCGGCGCAAAACAACCCTGACGGCTGGATTTCAACTAAGTTTGCCGATGATGCTCGCACACTGCGTATGTCAAAAGATGCCGACCATATCCTAGGTACATCGCGAATGGGCCGTGATATCTGGTCACAACTGGTCTACGGTGCGCGCGTCTCTCTCGGTGTAGGCTTTGGTGCTGGTATTGTGGTGTGCTTCTTAGCCACCTTAATTGGTGTCTCTGCCGGTTACTTTGGTGGGCGGACAGATGACATTCTCACCGCAATGATGAATATCATGCTGGTTATTCCACAGTTCCCACTGCTGTTTGTTATTGCCGCCTTTGTTGGTCAAGCTGGGCCGATGACCACTGCCATTGTTATCGGGATGACCTCCTGGGCTTGGGGCGCTAGGGTGGTACGTTCACAAACCCTCTCCTTGCGAGAAAAGGAGTTTGTCAAAGCTGCAGAAGTATTGGGTGAGTCATCATGGCGCATTATCGCTGTCGAGTTACTGCCTAACTTGATCTCTATTGTTGGCGCGAGCTTCATCGGCTCTGTTCTGTACGCCATCATGATGGAGTCAACCCTATCATTCCTTGGTCTTGGTGATCCGAATTCAATCAGCTGGGGCGTTATGCTGTATAACGTGCGCACCTCTTCATCAATGCTGATTGGCGCTTGGTGGGAAGTTCTCGCTCCGTGTGTGGCGTTGACCTTTGTTGCAATTGGTCTGGCGATGCTTAACTTCGCCGTCGACGAAATTGCTAACCCTCAACTTCGTGCACAAAAAGGCATGCGCCGCTGGCAGAAAATGGCCAAGAAGAAAGACGAAGAACTTGCCGTAACCGAGCAGGCTGTACCACAAAACGCATTATGGAGCGGTGACAAATGAGTAATCAAGAGCCCCTAATTTCAATCCGCAATCTGTGTGTGGATTACATCACGGATGCTGGCGACGTTCGAGCCGTAAACGATGTCAGCTTTGACATTGGCAAAGGCGAAGTGTTTGGTCTTGCAGGTGAATCTGGGTGTGGTAAATCCACCGTTGCCTTTTCATTAATGCAACTGCACAAGCCGCCTGCTTTTATCACTGGCGGAGAAGTTATCTTCGAAGGGCGCGACATCTTAAAACTGACACCAAATCAGGTTTCAGATTTCCGCTGGAAAGAGATGTCGATGGTTTTCCAAAGTGCGATGAACGCCCTCAACCCAGTACTAACTATGGAAGAGCAGTTCTGCGATGTCATCATGCGACACACCAGTATGACGCGTGAGCAAGCAAAACGTCGTGCCGAAGGCCTGCTTGAGATTGTTGATATACACCCGAGTCGTCTTCGTGACTATCCGCACCAATTTTCAGGCGGTATGCGTCAACGTCTTGTGATTGCCATTGCGTTAGCACTGAACCCAAAAATGATCATTATGGATGAGCCAACCACAGCACTTGATGTGGTCGTTCAACGCGAGATCCTACAAAAGATCTACGCCTTGAAAGAAGAGTTTGGTTTCTCAATTCTGTTTATTACCCATGACCTGTCGCTAATGGTCGAGTTCTCAGATCGAATTGGCATCATGTATTCAGGTCAGCTCATTGAGGTGGCTCCATCTAAGCAAATTTTGGAAACCCCTTATCACCCATACACAGAAGGGCTAGGTAACTCATTCCCTCCTCTGACGGGGCCAAAAACACGTCTGACTGGTATTCCAGGTAATCCACTGAACTTACTGGAAATCCCAGAAGGATGTCGTTTTCAGGCACGCTGCAGCAAAGCACACGATGCGTGCTTCAGTAAAGCAACTCAGCTACAGCAAATTGAACCAGGTCGCCTAAGCAACTGCCACCTGTTTACTAACCGCTAGGCCTTACTGGTTGACTTGAGGAAACAATAATGAGCTTACCAACTACAAAACCAATTATTGAAGGCAAGAACCTAATAAAGGACTTTCCTATCAATTCTAATTCGTTAAAAAGCACCAAGATGCGAGCTATTAACGATGTGTCATTCAAAATGTTTAAGAGCCGTGGCCTATCTGTTGTAGGTGAGTCTGGATCAGGTAAATCAACCACCGCGAAAATGATCGCGAAAATGTATGCACCTTCTGGCGGACACATTGAGTACTTTGGTCGAGATATTGCAGAAATCACCAACCGACAAGACATGATGGAGTATCGCCAAGGTGTACAAATGGTGTGGCAAGACCCGTTTGGTTCTTTAAACCCAACCCATACCATTTTCCATCACATTGCACGTCCACTGCTGATTCATAACAAAGTATCAGGCAACAAGAAGGAACTGGAAGAGCGTGTATACGATCTCTTAAACCAAGTGGGCTTGGTTCCACCCAAAGAGACGGCACAAAAATACCCGCACCAGCTTTCTGGCGGCCAACGCCAACGTGTCAATCTTGCGCGAAATATTGCCGTGGGTGCAGAAGTCGTATTAGCTGACGAACCAACATCCATGCTTGATGTTTCTATCCGTGCAGGGGTTCTTAACCTGATGGAAGAGATGAAATTCGAACGCGAAATGGCCCTACTGTATATCACTCACGATATCGCTACAGCACGATACATCGCAGAAGATCTGGCTGTTATGTATGTCGGCCATATGGTGGAGTGGGGAGACACTGAAGAGATCATTCATGATCCTCAGCACCCATATACCCAGCTTTTGGTTTCAGCGGTCCCTGACCCTAAGAAATCCATTCACGAAAAGCTAAAAGGTAACAGAGGCGAAATTCCTTTATGGACACCAGAATCTGTTGGATGCCCTTTTGCTGGCCGTTGTGTGCACGCCTCAGACAAATGTCGCGAGCAGCTACCCGGTGTAACTAAACTCGCTGACAACCACTTCGTGCGTTGCTATTTGTTTGAAAAGTAGGAGTCACTATGCAGCTGTTGACCAACCATTTGGGATATGAGTGTCGCGGACCAAAATTGGCCGTCATTAAAGGGCCGATTTTAAATGCACGCTATGTCGAACTTCGACACCTCAATGATCAACGTTTAGTGTTACAGCTGCCCCTACCGGCCTGTGGTCCGGTAGCACAATGGCACACAGGCGAATATGCCAGCATCGACTTTAGCCACATGTGTGATGAAGGTGAATATTACCTGCAGGTGGGAGAGCATGTCTCCCACCCATTTCGTGTTACCGAGGGGCTATTACACAAACCTTTTTCCGATTTACTGCACTATTTTAAATCACAACGCTGCAGTGGTCGCTTCGATAGCGCAGACCGAAATGCCAAGCGCTATCAGACTGATGAGACCATTGATGTTCACGGCGGGTGGTATGATGCATCTGGAGATGTGAGCAAATACCTCAGCCACCTCTCTTATGCCAATCATCTAAATCCACAACAAATTCCAATGGTCGTGTGGAACATGTTGGCCTCACTTACACTGCAGCCAGAACAACCCGCTTATACGCAAGCTCGTCTGCTTGATGAGGCGCTATATGGCTGTGATTTTCTGACTCGCATGCAATCCAGTGATGGTTACTTTTACATGACTGTGTTTGATAAATGGAGCAAAAACCCGCAACAACGTGATATTTGCGCTTATAAGACACAAGACGGCCACAAATCTAACGCTTGGCAAGCTGCTTTCCGTCAAGGCGGAGGGGTAGCAATTGCAGCGCTAGCAAAAGCCGCAAATCTCAACAACAATCCATCTTATTGTTCGCTCTATGATGCTGACCCGGCACCACTTGCGACTTATCTAGCCGCTGCCGAGCAAGGTTATTGGCATTTGCGCGAGCATAACTTGGCTTATCTTGATAATGGTGAAGAGAACATTATCGACGAATACTGTGCGCTTCTTGCTGCAACAGAGCTGTACCGAACAACGCAGCACAGCCGCTATCTAGCAGAGGCGAGAATCTGGGCTGAGCGCTTATGTCAACGTCAAGGCAGTGATCAAAACTTCGAACATTTCTGGCTCGCCAGCGCTGAGCGTCCGTACTATCACGCTGCAGAAGCAGGTTTACCCGTCATTGCATTATTGCAGTATTTAGAGGTTGAAACCGACCGTTCAAAAGCACCAACCGTGCAGGCAGTGGTAGAGAACGCACTTCGTTTCGAACTCAATATCAGCCAAGAGGTTCATAATCCCTTCGGCTATCCACGGCAGTATGTGCAACCGGTTGGTGGAGATAAGCAGAGCCAGTTTTTCATCCCCCACAACAACGAATCTGGCTATTGGTGGCAGGGGGAAAATGCGCGTCTTGCTTCTCTGGTCAGTATGGCACTTCTCGCCCTGCCGTATATAGATGACGACGCGTTGAAACACGCGCTGCGTCAATATGCCAGCCAATCTCTGAACTGGATTTTGGGACTGAATCCCTACGACATGTCAATGCTTGACGGTCATGGCCACAACAACCCCGACTATCTACCCGAATTAGGGTTCTATAACGCACATGGCGGCGTCTGTAATGGAATAACGTCTGGTTTTGAGAATGAAGCCGATATTGCCTTCAAACCAGAGGGACAAAAAGACGACATGTTGCAAAACTGGCGCTGGGGTGAACAGTGGATCCCACACGGGGCTTGGTTATTGCTAGCCATTGCTGCACATAGCAAGGAGTACCATGATGAGCAGCTTTAACTATCTGGTCGGTATTGATGGTGGTGGTACGTCGTGCCGAGCACGTATTACCGACCTCAGTGGTCATCTCCTTGGTGAAGCGATAACTGGCAGTGCCAATGTTTTATTGGGAGCCGAAAGCGCCATGGCCTCCGTGATCGAAGCGATTACACAAGCAGCGGCGCAGGCTCAGCTAGGCTCGGAGCATTTTGTTGAAATGGCGGTTGGCCTCGCTTTAGCGGGTGCTGAAGAGCAACAAGCCTGGCAAGCCTTCATGTCTCTGCCCCACCCCTTTGCCTCTTTAACATTAAACACCGATGGCTATGGCGCATGCCTTGGCGCGTGGAATGGCTCAGACGGCGCCATTGTCATTGCTGGCACAGGATCCGTGGGTTTAATGCTGAAACAGCAACAACAATTCGTGGTTGGTGGTCGAGAGTTCCCGATCTCAGATCTGGGCAGCGGCGCGATCATGGGCTTACGTCTTATTCAACAAGCACTATTGGTGGCTGATGGGTTGGTCGCCGATTCTCGCCTAGCTCAAGACGTATTGGCGCATTTCAATCATGACTTAGATGCCATTGTGCGCTGGTCGAAAACAGCCAAACCCCGCGACTACGGTCAATTCTCGCCTCGCATTTTTCACTATGCTGAGTCGGGAGATAAGTTAGCGATAACCTTGCTACGTCAGACCGCTCGCGACATCGAACTCCTCATGGATGGGCTCTTCAAACAAGGAGCAGACAAGGTATGTCTAATGGGAGGGGTGGCAAGCCGTATTTTAAGCTGGTTAGCCCCCCCGTATCAATTACGCGTTTCGCCTCCGCTAGGCGATGCGATGGATGGTGCCCTGCTAATGGCAGGGAAAAACCACAACCTTTATAAACTTGAGTGTGCTGTATGAGTTTACGATTAGATTTAACCTTGATTCACCATGGCGAGGCAGGGAGTCGGTTAGCGCTTAGCCTTTTTAATTTAGGCGATACATCATTATATGATTGGCACATCGAGTTCGCCTTTACTCGTAAGATAATTCCAGAATCAATCAGTTGTGGTGACCTCAAACAAACAGGCAGTCATTGTCGGTTGACTCCCCCCGATGCAACTTGCTCGCTCGAACCCAACCAACATTTCTATACTGAGTTTGAGGTGACCCTCCCTCATTTAACCCTACAAAGTTATGGTATTTTGTCGGCGGTTTTATGCTGTGGTGAGCATCACTATCCAATCCAGTTATCACCACTCAACCTTGGTCCAGACGCGCCAATTCGTCACAAATTGGCATCTCCTCGACCAGAAGCTAACCACCCGTTTCCAATTATCCCACAACCAGTAGAACTTCAGCCGCTATCGGGGCACTTCACACTAGACAGTCACTGCGTGCTATGTGGCGAGGGCAACATGTCCGAGGCCGCCTTATGGCTGCAAGAAGAGTTACAGCAACAGTGCCAGATTGAATTGACTCAACAAGCTCCGCGCACCGCTGGTGGTATCTATTTCAATCATGATAAACGACGCCAGCCAGGCAGCTACATATTAACGATCGATACCAATACGGTCCAAATCCATGCCATTGATAGTGCAGGCTTTCATGCTGCTGTGGCTACACTGTTACAGCTAATTCCATTACAGCCTAACGACGCGGGCGCATACTTCTTGCCATGCACCACCATCAAAGACTCCCCTCGTTTTCACTACCGAGGCATGATGCTAGATTGTGCGCGGCACTTTCATTCCGTCGAGACAATCAAACAACTCATCGATCAATTAGCACGTTTAAAATTCAACATGTTCCATTGGCACCTAACGGATGATGAAGGGTGGCGAATTGAGATCCCTCAGTTACCAGCTCTGACTGACATTGGCGCTTGGCGTGGTCCAGAGGAAGTACTAGAAGCACAGTACAGCCATTTCGAGCAGCGTTATGGCGGCTATTATCGTCAAGAGGAAATTAGAGAAATCATTGCCTACGCTAGGCGCCGAGGCATTACCGTCATACCTGAAATTGACATCCCAGGTCACTGCCGTGCGGCAATCAAGTCGTTGCCTGAGTTGCTCGTCGACCCAGACGATAAGTCAATCTACGAAAGTATTCAAAACTACCCCGACAATGTGTTATCGCCAGCGCTGGACGGCACCTATGAATTCATTCGCACCGTGCTTGATGAAGTTTGCCAACTATTTCCTGCGCCTTATGTACATATTGGTGCAGATGAAGTACCGAAAGGCGTATGGGTCAACAGCGAACGCTGCCAGCAATTAATGCGAGACAACAACTACCAATGTGAATCTGAGCTACAAGGCCATCTGCTGCGCTACTGTGAAAACTACCTAGAGCAGAAAGGCAAACGCATGTTGGGCTGGGAAGAAGCCGTGAATGGTGACAAGGTCAGCACCAATACCATTATCTACTCGTGGACCAATGAAAATGCCGGTCTGGCATGTATTGAGCGAGGGTTTGATGTGGTAATGCAGCCGGCACAAGCACTCTACCTTGATCTGATTCAGGCCAATTGTGTTGATGAGCCTGGCATTGATTGGGCTGGCGTACTGCCGCTAAAAACAGTCTACGACTATAACGCTCTGAGTGCAGTACCAGACTCTCATCAGCACCATATTTTAGGCATTCAAACGGCACTATGGTCTGAAGTAGTTAGCACCCCTCAAGGCCTTAATTTTATGCTCTTTCCGCGTCTTTTTGCCGTCGCTGAATGCGCGTGGAGTCAACACAAAGATTGGTCTAACTTCCAGAATAAGCTCAATCATCACCTTAATTTTCTCGATACGCAGGGCATCACATACCGCCCACTCGACCATAACGAATAATCACTCTACTAGGTAAAGGATAGTAATAATGAAATACGGCTATTTTGATAACGAGAACCGCGAATATGTTATCACTCGCCCCGATGTACCTGCTCCATGGACTAACTACCTTGGTACCGAGCAGTTTTGTACCGTCATTTCACACAACGCTGGTGGTTACTCATTCTATAAATCACCAGAACATAATCGTGTCACCAAGTTCCGCCCTAACGCAACTCTTGATCGTCCAGGGCACTATGTTTATCTACGCGATGACATCAGTGGCGACTATTGGTCAATCTCATGGCAACCGGTCGCTAAAAGTTTAGAAGAAGCGACCTACGAGGTACGTCACGGTTTATCATATTCAAAATTCAAGTGTGAATATAATGGTATCAAGGCACAAAAAACCCTGTTTGTTCCGAAAGGCGAAAACTGCCAAGTCTGGGATATCACGTTAAAAAATGATAGTGATCAACCACGTACAATCAGTGCTTTCTCTTTTGTCGAGTTCTCTTTCAGCCACATTCAATCAGATAACCAAAACCATCAAATGAGCCTCTACTCGGCTGGCACGTCGTATAAGGACGGTGTTATTGAGTATGATCTCTACTACAACACCAACGATGACGATGGCTACTACTTCATGGCTTCAAGCTTTGATCCAGATAGTTACGATGGTCAACGTGATAGCTTTATTGGTCCATACCGCGACGAAGCGAACCCGATTGCCGTTGTTAATGGTCAATGTTCGAATCACGTGCAAACTTGTTATAACCATTGTGGTTCTTTGCACAAGCAGTTTGTCATTCAACCCGGCGAAGAAGTGCGCTTTACTTTTGTACTCGGTGTTGGTAAAGATGAAGGCCAACGCCTACGTAACAAGTATCAAGACTTTGCTACCGTTGACGCCGATTTTGCCGCGATCAAAAACCACTGGGAAAGCCGCTGTAATAAGTTTCAGGTCTCTTCTCCAAATGAAGGCCTAGATACCATGATCAATGCTTGGACACTGTACCAAGCAGAAACGTGTGTGGTTTGGTCTCGCTTTGCGTCATTCATTGAAGTCGGTGGCCGTACAGGCTTAGGCTATCGCGATACGGCACAAGATGCGATTTCAGTACCACACTCAAACCCAGCAATGACCCGCAAGCGTTTGGTTGACCTACTTCGTGGTCAAGTCAAGGAAGGCTACGGCCTACACCTCTTTGATCCAGATTGGTTCGATCCAGAAAAAGCTGATGTAAAACCATCTAAGTCTCCAACCGTTGTTCCGACACCCAGCGATGAAGACAAAATTCACGGCATTGAAGATACATGCTCGGATGATCACCTCTGGATCGTCCCGACCATCTGCAAATACATCACTGAAACCGGAGAAGAGAGCTTCCTTGATGAGATGATCCCTTATGCCAATGGCGATGATGCCAGTGTTTATGACCACATGAAAGCAGCGCTCGATTTCTCTGCTGAATACGTGGGACAAACGGGGATCTGTAAAGGGCTACGTGCTGACTGGAATGATTGCCTCAACCTTGGCGGCGGTGAGTCAGCCATGGTCTCTTTCCTTCACTTCTGGGCGCTACAAGAGTTTATTACCTTAGCGAAGTACCGTGGTAATAGCGCTGACGTTGAAAAATATACCGAAATGGCCGCAAATGTACGTGAAGCGTGTGAAACGCACCTCTGGGAAGACGAGGGTGGCTGGTACATTCGCGGCTTAACCAAGGACGGCGACAAGATTGGTACCGCGCAGCAAGCTGAAGGACGTATCCACCTCGAGTCAAACACGCTAGCTGTTCTGTCTGGCGTTGCATCACAAGAGCGCGGCGAGCAAGCCATGGACGCTGTTGATGAGAACCTCTTCTGCGAGTACGGTTTACACCTAAATGCCCCATCTTTTGCGACACCAAATGATGATATCGGCTTTGTTACCCGTGTTTATCAAGGTGTTAAAGAGAACGGTGCTATCTTCTCTCACCCTAACCCATGGGCGTGGGTAGCGGAAGCTAAGCTGGGACGTGGTGACCGTGCAATGAAATTCTACGACGCACTTAACCCGTACAATCAAAATGAGATGATTGACACCCGAATTGCAGAACCCTACTCCTATGTACAGTTCATTATGGGGCGCGATCACGAAAATCATGGCCGAGCCAATCACCCGTGGTTAACTGGCACATCAGGTTGGGCTTATTTTGCCGTCACTAACTTTATTCTTGGCGTTCAAACCGGCTTTGATGGCCTAACCATTAACCCATGCATCCCAACAGATTGGCCTGGATTTGAAGTACGTCGTGAATGGCGTGATGCAATGTTCAACATCAAAGTCAGTAATCCAAATGGTGTCAGCAAAGGTATCGCTTCAATTACCTTAAATGGTGAGCCAATTGAAGGTGCTATCCCTGTCCAACCAGCAGGCACAACCAATGAAGTCCTTGTGGTAATGGGCTAATACTGCCCTTTTATAGCAGCGGCACAGCCGCTGCTTTTTTTCTGATTAAGATGCAGACCCTGAGGGTTTGGGTTAAGGAGTAGTTATGATTCAGTTCGGCACCGGAGGCTGGCGCGCCTTTATTGGTGAAGAGTTTACTAAAGATAATGTTCGCTTAGTGGCACAAGCTCTGGCTAACATCATGAACGATGAAGGCGTAACAAAAAATGGCTTTGTGATTGGCTATGACCGGCGTTTTTTATCTGATAAAGCAGGCCGCTGGTTTGCTGAAGTCATGGCGGCAAATGGGGTCAATGTCAGTTTTATCGATAAATATGTCCCTACCCCTATCGTCATGTTTAAAGCCAAACAGCTTGATGCTGACTATTCTGCGTGCATTACCGCCTCACATAACCCTGCTGACTACAACGGCATTAAAGTCTTTATCAAAGGTGGACGTGATGCCGATGAAGTCATCACACAGAAAATTGAACAACAGGTCACGCAACTCACTACGAATGATGTTAACAGCATCGACTTCGAAGAGGCGATCGCGCAAAACAGCATCACCATTATCAATCCCATGAACGAATTCGTGGATAGTATCATCGACTTTATCGACACTGATGCTATCCAACGTGCAGACCTTCGCGTCCTTATCGACCCAATGTTCGGTGTGGCGAAGAATGCCTTACAAACCGTGCTGATCTCCGGTCGCTGTGATGTCGATGTGATTAACGACAGCGAAAACCCTGCATTTGGCGGCATGATGCCTTCGCCAAACGCAGCCACTCTCTATCGCCTCAAGCATTTAGTCGCTACACGAGGCTATGATATTGGCATCGGTACCGATGGCGATGCTGACAGACTCGGCATCATTGATGAGAAAGGTAACTTTATTCATCCCAACGAAGTCTTGATGCTACTTTACTACTACTTGTTAGAATACAAAGGTTGGACGGGATCAGTGGTACGTAATATCGCCACCACCCATATTCTCGACAAAATTGCAGCAGACCATAATGAGAAAAGTTTTGAAGTCCCAGTTGGCTTCAAGCATATCAGTTCACAAATGGAAGCCGATGACTCACTGCTTGGTGGTGAAAGCTCTGGTGGCTTAACGATTCGCGGTCATATTAAAGGCAAAGATGGCGTCTTTGCTTCTAGTCTATTGGTTGAAATGATCAGTGTTACAGGCAAGAAACTCTCTGAAATGCTCGATGAAATCTACGCCCGCTACGGCTACGCCTATACCGCTGAAGGCGATTGCACGTTTAAAGCGAATCAAAAACAAGTTATTTATGACAAAATTTACGTCGAGAAAGCACTGCCTGATTTTGACTTTGAAATTGAAACCGTCAGTTACGCTGATGGTTTGAAAGTCTACTTTAAAAATGGCGGCTGGGCATTGGCACGCTTCTCAGGTACCGAGCCTCTATTGCGTTTATTTGTTGAAATGGAAGATCAAGCGACGGCTGAAGCCGTTGTGGCTCAAATGAGAACTTTCTTCCTGAAATCGTAATATTCACTCCTTGAGATATTTTTCCCTTGTGGGAATTAAAGCGCTGCTAGCTGTATCTTGCTCTTATCACCTACCTGAGGGTCAGTGAAATAGGATTAGGTGAAACCGGTAGCCTGCGGGCTACCTTTTTTTTGCGCAAAACATAGCATCGCACGGCTCTAAGCCCAAGAAGAGTGCATATACCACAGATACAAAAAAGCCCCGACTTTCGTCAGGGCTTGTTTGTGAATATGGTGCCCGAGGACGGACTTGAACCGTCACGCTCGAAAGCAACGGATTTTGAATCCGTCGTGTATACCAATTTCACCACTCGGGCTTTGTGGGACTGATTATACGTATCTCTAGACCTGTGGCAAGCGTCGATTGCAAAAAAAGTGAATAATACAAACCGTTTGCATGATATTTAGACAAACCCAGTGATGCACGCACATTTATTGCTCACAAATCTCCAGATTTTTGCTTGCAGGTCTCTGTATCGCCAACAATAATCTTCAGTAGTTTAATCAAGGAAGGATAAATGCTCGTGAAAGAAGCCTCGCTACTACGCCGCGCCGGGGCGTGGTTATATGATGGGTTGGTTGTCTGTGCCGTGCTTATGCTCGCCGCAGGAGTCGCGATGGCGATCATTGGTGGCTGTTTAGCGATTGGCGTATTAACTATCGATGGTTACCTCGATGCTAGCGACTACCTTAATCAACACCCCATCGCACGAATCGTCTATCCGCTCTATCTGTTAGTCGTTATGGCGCTTTTCTATGCCTTCTTTTGGTGTCGAGGGGGGCAAACGCTCGGCATGAGAGCTTGGCGTCTCCATGTTATTAATCAACAGGGGCTACGCATTACCTGGACACAGGCATTAATAAGAATGGCCACCTCTGCCTTCGGGCTTGGCAACCTTATCGCATTGATCGATCCTAATAACCGCTCCTTTCAAGATCACATGGCACAGACCCATGTCATCTATAACGCAAACAAATAAAAAAAGCGCCTTAAACGGCGCTTTTCCTTATCTCAATGATCCGGCTTATCATAGCTTACGGCTTAATAAGTAGAGCGTCACAAACAAAAATAGAACACTGGGGCCTAAAGCTCCGAAAGAAGGATGCAAGCGGTAAACAATGCTCATTGGCCCAAACACTTCGTTTGAGATATAAAAGCCAAAACCAAACACCACACCCGATAGCACACGCGCCCCCATGGTAACAGAGCGCAATGGGCCGAAAACAAACGACAAAGCCAGCAACATCATAACAGCGACAGAAATGGGCTGCACTGCTTTGCGCCAAAACGCTAATTCATAGCGGGACGCGTCTTGCTGTGACTCACGCAGATAGCGCACATACTCATACACGCCAGACATCGATAACTCTTCCGGCTTCACGGTCACCACCGCCAGCTTGTCCGGTGTTAATGTTGTGCTCCACGCTTGCTGCTCTGCTTCTTGCTTAGTACGCCACTCACCTTGCATCTCAGTAGACGTAACATCATATAGATACCAACCGCGCACTGGATCAAAGTCAGCCGTTTCTGCATAGAGAGACGTTTGTAGTGTATTGCTGTCGTCATACTCCCAGATGTTCACGCCACGTAGCGAGTCATCATCATTAACCCGAGCAATATAGATAAAGTCATTGCCATCTTTGGCCCAAACGGCGTTTTGTACCGAGAGTAAATTACCGCCAGACGTCGCCACGGCCCGCAATTCACGCGCCATTTTCTGAGTCACTGGCGAGCCCCATTCCCCCAATGCCATAATAATTAGCATTAAAGGCACGGCCGTTTTAAGGACAGAGACACCAATTTGCAGTTTTGACACACCTGCCGCCTGCATCACCGTCAACTCGGAGCTTGATGCCAGCATGCCAAGGCCGATCAAAGCACCAAGTAGCACCGCCATCGGGAAGAACATTTCGATATCCCGAGGAATACTCAGTACAACAAACCACAATGCTGCGATCAAATCGTAAGTACCATCACCGACTTTTCGTAGTTGCTCGACATACTTAATGATGGCAGACAGACCAACCAACATTGATAACGTCAACGCCGTTGTAGCAACAATGGTTCGACCAATATAGATATCTAAAATTTTAAACATTGGCGCGTCGTCTCCGCCATTTATCTTTTAATTTACGCACAAAGAGAGAATCTAGACTATTCAAAAGGATTGCCACCACAAATAGGGCTGCATTAATCACCCACAAACCAAGGTAGCTTGGCAATGCACCATCTTCAACCGCAGATTTGCCCGCGCTGAGTGCCAAGAAGTAGGTCAAATAAACCAAGATGGCGGGCATCAGTTTAGCAAAACGCCCTTGCCTTGGGTTAACCGCTGATAATGGCACGACCACCATGGTAAGCAGCGGTATACATAACACCAGAGAAACGCGCCATTGCAGCTCGGCTTTGGCATATAAATTATCAACCTTCAACAACGCCCACGTTGGCAACGCATCCCAATCACGTCGCCGCGTGCGTATCTCACGCTGGCCAATTAAAACTTCATAGTTATCGAACTGAGTTTGGTTATAATCAAGTTGCGTCGCAACCCCTTCAACACGCTCACCATCAAACAGCTGTAAAACCTGTCGGCCATCTGGCATTTCGGTCACTCGACCAGACTCTGCCATTAACACACTCGGACGCATACCACCATTTTGAACCGGCTGCGCTACGAAAACATGACTTAACTGGCTGCCCTTCTCAGTAATATCATCGATAAATACCACTGCACCGCCATGCGGAACACGTTGGAACTGCCCTTTAATCAACAAGTCTAAACCTGACTCTGCAGAAATTTTCTCTTGTAACTGTACTTCTTGTTCATTTGCCCACGGCGTCAACCAAAAGGCGTTAAATGAGGCAATAATACCAGTCATTAATGCCAACACCATTGCCGCTTGAATTAAGAACTTATTGCCAATGCCTGTTGCGTTCATGACAGTTATTTCACTTTCCGCATACAAACGTCCAAATGTCAGCAATATTCCCACATAAAGGCTTAATGGCAGCAGTAACAACCCCATAGAAGGCATATAGAGCGCAATAAACGTCATAATCAGATCGCTGGGGATCGACCCTTCCGTTGCCGAGCTTAGAACTCGTATAAAACGCTGGCTAAAAAAGACAAGAAACAAAATAAAAAGCACTGCTATCTGGCTCTTAATTGTCTCTCGTGTCAAATATCGAACAATGATCACTGCTAATCTGCCCTTAGAAAACTTGTTTTTTTGCTGGAATCGCTATAATTTCAGAATAAACCTGTTATTTTTTATCTTTAAGCTAACTGTTTGCTGGCCTAACCCTAACCTTAACGGAACGCATCCAACAAGTTAAGCCAGCCATTATCTAACATTTAGCATCAATTGTCTTTAGATGTAGGAGTACGCATGGAGTTCAGTGTAAAAAGTGGCAGCCCGGAAAAGCAACGCAGTGCCTGTATCGTCGTTGGCGTCTTTGAGCCTCGCCGCCTTTCCCCTGTAGCTGAGCAGCTCGACAAAATCAGTGATGGCTATATCAGTGCCCTACTCAGACGTGGCGATTTAGAAGGAAAAGCAGGCCAAATGCTGCTTTTACACCACGTTCCCAACATCTTATCTGAGCGTGTTCTCTTGGTCGGCTGCGGCAAAGAGCGTGAGCTCGATGAGCGCCAATTCAAACAAATCATCCAAAAGACCATTAGCACACTCAACGACACCGGCTCTATGGAGGCAGTCTGCTTCCTAACCGAACTGCACGTTAAAGGGCGCGATACCTACTGGAAAGTTCGACAAGCTGTCGAATCAACCAATGAGTCCCTGTATACCTTCGACCAATTCAAGAGCAACAAACCAGAAACGCGCCGTCCGCTACGTAAATTGGTCTTTAATGTACCGAGTCGTCGAGAGTTGTTGTTAGGTGAAAAAGCAATCCAACATGGGCTCGCGATTGCCTCTGGGGTAAAAGCTGCCCGAGATCTTGGCAATATGCCGCCTAACGTTGCAAATCCAGCCTACCTTGCCTCTCAAGCGCGTCGCCTCGCAGATGACTATAGCGCAATCACCACAAAAATCATCGGTGAAGAAGAGATGAAAGAACTGGGCATGACCAGCTACCTCGCGGTAGGTCAAGGCTCAAAAAATGAATCGATGCTCTCTGTTATCGAATATAAAGGCGCACCAGATAGCAACACCAAACCTATCGTGCTGGTTGGAAAGGGACTCACCTTTGACTCTGGTGGTATCTCGATTAAACCGGGTGCCAACATGGACGAAATGAAATACGACATGTGCGGTGCGGCTGGCGTCTTTGGTGCCATGCGTGCACTGGCTGACCTCAACCTGCCTATCAATGTCGTGGCACTGTTGGCAGGTTGTGAAAACATGCCTGATGGCAATAGCTACCGCCCAGGTGATATTCTTACCACCATGTCAGGTCAAACGGTTGAAGTGCTCAATACTGACGCTGAAGGACGTCTCGTTTTGTGTGATGCGCTAACCTATGCTGAACGTTTCGACCCTGAGTGCGTTATCGATGTCGCCACTTTAACCGGTGCTTGTGTCGTTGCATTAGGCAACCACTATACGGGTATGATTGCCAACCACAACCCTCTCGCCCACGAGCTCAGCAATGCCTCTGAGCAATCTGGAGACAGAGCATGGCGACTACCAATGACCGATGAGTACCAAGAGCAGATAGAAAGTCCGTTTGCCGATATGGCCAACCTCGGCTCGCCTGGGGCAGGTACCATTACTGCTGGTTGTTTCCTGTCGCGCTTTACCAAGAAGTATCACTGGGCACACCTCGATATTGCTGGTACCGCTTGGCGTTCTGGGAAAAATAAGAGCGCGACCGGGCGTCCTGTTCCCATGCTCATTCAGTTTATGCTAAACCGCGCTAGCCAAGATGGCGATGAGTAATATTCTCTTCATGGGTAATGTTGAGCCTTTCTCTTTAGTTAGGCTCGACATCCGCAAGTAATCACGATAAAAAGGGCTTTATGGCCCTTTTTTTGATAAAAGGTAAACGCACGCCCGGCTAAGGACATACCATGACCCATGCAACTTTTTACCTGATGGATGATAAACAACCATTATTTAAATTTGCATGTGATCTCGCCAGTCAATACTACCGACAGGGGCAACGCGTCTATATTCACACCGAAGACAAAGCAGCAGCTGAGCAGATTGATAATCTACTGTGGCAGCGAGAGCCTGACGGGTTTGTTCCACACAACTTATTAGGTGAAGGGCCAAGGCAAGGCGCGCCAGTAGAAATTGGCTGGGGTTACTTGCGCCACAGCGGACATCGTTCAATATTAATTAATCTGGCCAATAACGCTGCAAACTTTGCGGTAACCTTTGCACAAGTGGTAGACTTCGTCCCTTGCGATGAAAATCTCAAACAACTTGCGCGTGAACGGTATAAACAGTACCGACATGCTGGCATACAGTTACAGACACTGGCCGCGACACAAACATCCGATTCCTGATATTAAGCAGATCCATTAAGAGCGCTATGGAAAAGACATATAACCCACAATCAATTGAGCAGGCGCTATACCAGCGCTGGGAAGAGGCTGGATACTTTAAGCCTCATGGTGATACGACTAAAGATGCCTATAGCATCATGATCCCACCACCGAACGTCACAGGTAGCCTTCACATGGGCCACGCCTTCCAAGATACGATCATGGATACACTGATCCGTGCCCAGCGTATGAAAGGCAAAAATACCCTGTGGCAGGTCGGTACTGACCATGCAGGTATCGCTACTCAAATGGTCGTCGAGCGCAAAATTGCTGCTGAAGAAGGCAAGACCAAGCACGACTACGGCCGTGACGCCTTCATCGACAAAATCTGGGAATGGAAAGCAGAGTCCGGTGGCAACATCACCCAGCAACTGCGCCGCCTAGGTGCATCGGTTGACTGGGATCGTGAACGCTTCACCATGGATGACGGCCTATCGGCTGCGACTCAAGAAGTGTTTGTTCGCCTCTACGAAGAAGACCTTATCTATCGTGGCAAACGTCTTGTTAACTGGGATCCGAAACTGCACACCGCTATTTCGGATCTAGAAGTTGAAAACAAAGACAAGAAAGGCTTCATGTGGCACTTCCGCTACCCGTTAGCCAACGGTGTGAAAACCGCTGATGGTAAAGACTATATCGTGGTTGCGACGACGCGTCCAGAAACCATGCTGGGTGATACTGGTGTTGCGGTTAACCCTGAAGATCCACGTTATAAAGATCTTATCGGTAAAGAAATCCTGCTTCCAGTTGTCAACCGTCTTATCCCTATCGTAGGCGATGAGCACGCTGACATGGAAAAAGGCACAGGTTGTGTGAAAATCACCCCTGCTCACGACTTTAACGACTATGAAGTGGGTAAGCGTCACAGCCTACCAATGATCAACATCCTTACCTTCAATGCTGACATTCGTAATGCTGCTGAAGTGTTCACCACTAATGGTGAAGAGAGCGATATTTACTCAACTGAGCTTCCAGCCAAATACCAAGGTATGGAGCGTTTTGCCGCGCGTAAAGCCATCGTCGCTGAATTCGAAGAACTAGGTCTTCTAGACGAAATCAAAGATCACGACCTAACTGTCCCTTATGGCGACCGTGGTGGCGTGGTTATCGAACCGATGCTAACTGACCAATGGTATGTACGTACTGCGCCTCTAGCAGAGCCAGCCGTTAAAGCGGTTGAAGATGGTCAGATTCAGTTCGTACCTAAGCAGTATGAAAACATGTACTTCGCGTGGATGCGTGACGTACAAGACTGGTGTATTTCGCGTCAACTTTGGTGGGGTCACCGTATCCCAGCATGGTACGACAACGACGGTAAAGTCTATGTTGGTCGCAGCGAAGAAGAAGTGCGTGAGCAAAACAACCTTGCGCCAGTTGTTGTACTTAAGCAAGACGACGACGTTCTAGATACGTGGTTCTCTTCTGCACTTTGGACCTTCGGCACCCAAGGCTGGCCTGAAGATACTGAAGCGCTGAAAACCTTCCACCCATCAGAAGTACTGGTATCCGGTTTTGATATCATCTTCTTCTGGGTTGCGCGTATGATCATGATGACCATGCACTTCGTCAAAGACGAAGACGGCAAGCCACAAGTACCTTTCAAGACCGTTTACATGACGGGTCTTATCCGTGATGAAAACGGCGACAAGATGTCTAAGTCAAAAGGTAATGTCCTTGACCCAATCGATATGATTGACGGCATCGGCTTAGAAGCGTTGGTTGAAAAGCGTTGTGGCAACATGATGCAGCCTCAACTTGCTGCCAAGATCGAAAAGAATACCCGTAAAACGTTCGAAGACGGCATTGAACCTTACGGTACTGATGCCCTGCGTTTCACCCTTGCAGCTATGGCTTCAACGGGCCGTGACATCAACTGGGACATGAAGCGTCTTGAGGGTTACCGTAACTTCTGTAACAAGCTATGGAACGCTAGCCGTTACGTACTGATGAACACAGAAGAGCACGATTGTGGCATGTCTCTATCTGCAGCAGACCGTGCGAACATGGAATTCTCTCTAGCCGATAAGTGGATTGAATCTCAGTTTGAAGTGGCTGCGAAAGAGTTTAACGCTCACCTCGACAACTACCGTCTAGATATGGCGGCAAATACGCTTTATGAGTTCATCTGGAACCAGTTCTGTGACTGGTACCTAGAGCTAACTAAACCTGTGCTTTGGAAAGGCACTGAAGCGCAACAGCAAGCGACGCGTTATACGCTCATCACAGTTCTTGAGAAGACACTACGCCTTGCGCACCCAGTTCTTCCTTACATCACCGAATCTATCTGGCAGAGCGTTAAGCCGCTGATCGACGGCGTGGAAGGCGAGACGATTATGACGCAAGCACTTCCTCAGTTTAATGAAGACAACTTCAATGCTGAGATCGTTGACGATATCGAGTGGGTGAAGACCTTCATCACCGCTATCCGTAACCTACGCGCAGAATACGACATTGCCCCAAGCAAAGCGCTTGATGTGATGCTAAAAGCTGCTGATGCGAACGATGCAGCCCGCATTGAAGCTAACCGCACTGTACTACTCTCTCTAACTAAGCTAGAAGGGATTAAAGTTCTTGCGGCTGGTGAAGAGACGCCAGCTTGTGCCACCGCATTGGTCGGCAAATCTGAGCTGATGATCCCAATGGCAGGCCTGATTGACAAAGATGCAGAGTTGGCGCGTCTTGCTGGTGAAGTGAAGAAGACTCAAGGCGAAATCAAGCGTATCGAAGGCAAACTGGGCAACCAAGGTTTTGTGGCGAAAGCACCAGAAGCCGTCGTTGCCAAAGAGCGTGAAAAGCTAGATGGCTACAAAGAGACATTGATTAAGCTAGAAGAGCAGCAAGCAACCATCGCTGCACTGTAAATCAATAGGACTAAAAAAACCGCACCCAATCATGGTGCGGTTTTTTTTCGCTCAAGGTAAAAGTAAGCTGTGCTTACTCTGTACCACCGACAGTCATTGCGTCGAGTTTCAGTGTTGGTTGGCCGACCCCAACAGGAACCGACTGCCCTGCTTTACCGCAGACGCCAACCCCGCGGTCGATGGCTAAATCGTTACCCACCATTGAGACATGGTTCATCGCCTCAATACCACTTCCCACCAAGGTTGCCCCTTTTATTGGGTGTGTGATCTTACCATTCTCGATCATATAAGCTTCAGACGCAGAGAAAACAAATTTACCCGAGGTGATATCCACCTGACCGCCACCAAAATTCGGCGCATAGATGCCTTTTTCTACTGATGCAATGATCTCTTCTGGCGAGTGCTCGCCCGGCAGCATATAGGTATTGGTCATTCGCGGCATTGGCAGGTGCGCATACGACTCGCGACGTCCATTCCCCGTTGGCGCGACACCCATTAAACTGGCATTGTGCTTGTCCTGCATAAAGCCTTTCAATATGCCATTTTCAATAAGTACATTATATTGCGATGGCGTACCTTCATCATCCACGTTCAGTGAACCACGCAGCCCCGTTAATGTGCCATCATCAACAATGGTGCATAGCGGTGATGTCACCTGCTCGCCCATATGCCCGCTAAAGACTGATGAACCTTTACGGTTAAAATCGCCTTCTAATCCATGTCCTACCGCTTCATGCAACAGAACTCCTGGCCAACCTGCACCAAGAACAACTGGCATTGTCCCTGCCGGTGCTGCGACAGCATCCAAGTTGACCAATGCCATACGAATCGCTTCATCAGCATAATTTAGCGCCACCATCTGCCCATCTTCATCCGACAAGAAATAGTCATAACCAAATCGACCACCGCCTCCTGCACTGCCACGCTCTCGCTCACCGTTGCGCTCGACTAGCACTGAAACTGACAAACGGATCAGAGGGCGTACATCTGCAGCATACGTACCGTCCAAACCTGCCACCAAGATTTGCTCATACACAGCATTTAAGCTCGCACTCACTTCTTTGACCAAAGGTTCTTTACAGCGAATATAGGCATCGATCTGCTTTAATAGGTCAATTTTCTGTTGCTTATCAAAACTCTGCAATGGGTTGAGATCTGGGTAGATCTCTTTATAGCTAACCGGTGCTAAGCTAACTTGGGTCTTTTGGCTTTGTCCCGCCTTGGCAATGCCGCGAGCGGCTATCGCACTCTGGGTTAGCGCGTTGACAGTGAGTTGATCCGCATAAGCAAAACCAGTTTTTTCACCAGAAACAGCGCGTACCCCAACGCCACGATCAATGTTGAAAGAGCCATCTTTAATGATGCTGTCTTCCAGTACCAAAGATTCATGCCAGCATGATTGAAAGTAGATATCAGCATACTCAATATCACGTGTAGCCATCATCTCCAGCGTTAGCTGCAGTTGCTGACGATTAATGTCACTTTCCGCCAATAGGGTCTGCTCAACCATTTCCAGATTCATTTATCGTTCTCTTGTGTTCATTTTTTAATGGCAGCGTGATAGCGACGGTGTTGTGCCACTGGCATCTGCTGCCGAATATGTTGGGTCTGTTGATGGTTAATCTCTGCCACCAATTCGCCCTCCTCCTCACCAAGCGACGCAACAACGTCCCCCCAAGGATTAATAATCATTGAATGCCCATAGGTTTCACGGCCATGGCTATGCTGGCCACACTGCGCTGCCGCAACAATCCAGCACTGAAACTCAATCGCTCGTGCTCGAAGCAGCACTTCCCAGTGCGCTTCACCTGTTGGGCGGGTAAATGCCGCAGGAACAAGGATCACGTTTGCCCCTAATTGCGCTAACGCCTCAAACTGACCACTAAAACGCAAATCATAACAAATCGTTAAGCCCAGCTTTCCTACCGTCGACTCCACCACCACGGCAGAAGACCCCGATTGATAAATTGCCGACTCTCGGTAAGTATGGTGTGCATCGTCAATTTGCACATCAAAAAGGTGCATTTTAGCGTACGACGCGTTTAAGTTTCCGTTCGCATCATAAACCAAGCACGTAGTTTGATAGCCTTCAGAAGCGGTTTGGATCGGAAACGATCCCACGACCAATCCAATATGATAACGTTGACACAGTCGACTCAAGTGGCGTTGGATAGGCCCAGCCGTCAGCGGTTCTGCAATTTGACGCACTTGCTCTGGTGAGCCAAACAGCAAACAGTTTTCAGGGCTGATAGCCAGCGATACACCTTGCTTAGCCAGACTATCCAACGCCTTTTCCAGCTTGGTGAGGTTTTGTTTCAACTCTTCACCACTGTTCATTTGAATCACACCAATCTGGCTCACCGGCCTCTCCTTTTGCTACTCTTCCTCTAACGATTTTAGTCGGATTTCACCGGTACTACGTGATCGCTCACGCACAACAGGTTCATCAATCGGCCCTTCAATCTGATAACTGACCTGAGTAAAGACATCAATCACTGGGGAGAGGATCGTCGAGACCGCAAACACCAACAATGCCGATTGCGGTGCCACCGCAAATGCCGTTAAGGTTGGCAAGCCTGAGGTGAAATCTGGCGTAAAGCGCACATTCGCATCAACCCACTCGTTGACCAGATCAGCTTCGCCTGCAATTTTCAAATCTCCGGCTAGGGTTTCCATTTCGATATTATTACTGCTAAAAATGCCGTTTTCTAAACGCCCTGAGCCCACCAAATAGTTAAACGGCAATCCATCATCAAACACGCCACTAAAATCTAACTGCATCTTACGCAATATAGACTCTAGGCTAAACATACCCAACAAACGTCCGGCTCCACCCACTTGGGCGATGGTTCCTTTACCCATGCGGGTACGGATCTCTCCATTCATCGACTCGCGATGAACTTGCCATGGCGCACCTTGCCATTCAATCGCACCATAGGTATTCATGGACGCATTTTCTAATCCACCAGAAATACTAAAACGCCCCATTAAGTCTGAGCTATTTGCCGCATCCAGTTCAACAATAAATTGCGATTCACTGCTATCACCACGAACGATCCAATGTCCATCCATGCTGACGTACGTATCTCCAGACTCGATCTCAAACTGTTGTAGTAGCAAGGTATTGTGCTCCTTGCGCAAGTGACCACTCACTTCACCCAAGCGAAAGCCCTGCAGCCATGCAGTTTGAATCGCCAAGTCGATTTCTGGAATATAACGCATCAACGTCTGTTCAAATGCACCGACTTTCGGTGGTACCGGATTAGCCTCATACGGTTGTGAGTGATCCACTTCATTCAATGCTGCAAAGTGCAGGTAAGCCTCTTGCAAATCAACATTCACGGGCTGATCTTCTGGCCATGTTACGCTTCCATTTACTTCACGGCTATTAATCAGCGCATGCCAACTCTCTGGATGACGCCTTAAAGCCAGTGACAACTCATGCCAGTCCATGGTGGCCAACTTAAGTAGCTCAACTTCCGCGTTTACTCGTGTGGGTAATGGGATCAAGTGATTTGCTCGCGTGGGAGAGTCACTCGCTTGTTGTTCTGGTATCAACTGAATCCAACGATCTAGATCGAATTGCTCAGCGCGTAAGGTCACAGCATGTTGTTGTGGTGAGAGCTTACGCCACTGAGTATCACCAATCCCTAAATAGCTAGCTGTTACGTAAGGCGTATCGTCCAAGGCCATGCTTAAAGCTAATCGAATATCTTCAACGCTACCGCGGGCGCTTAACTGCTCAGTACCACCTGTGATAGAAATATCTAACGGGCGATGTTCAACATTTGACCAATCTAAAGGATACGGCAAAGAGGAGTTAAGCGCATTAAGCTCACCGTGCAACGCTATTTGATAGTTCACCTCGTCATCGACCTCAACCACCAATTGCCCCCGCCAAGGGAACACCCCCTGTATCTCAGCCAATGGGGAGAAATCAAATTGCTCGGCAATCTCAGAAACCGACCAATCTCCCGAGAGATCGACCTCAACACGGTAATCATCTACCGACGAGGAGTAGCCTTCTAAAGAGACGCTGACAGGTTGCGCATAGAGCTGCCCCTGTAGTTCATCGGCTCGAATGTCGGTGCCGTCATAGCGTAACCGCCCAGCAATATTCGTTAGTAATAGCTCAGGCGCTGTTAGCTGCAGGCTATTGTTATCAAATAAGACATCACCACGAACCTCAACATCGCGATCGTCAAAAGGAATGCTTAATGCTAACTGCCCAGTAACGGGGCCTGATGGCTGCAAATAATCGAGCGCGGCTCCAACCGAAGTGTTTAGTGGTGAGGCTGCCATATAATGCCGCACCTCTGCCCCTGTCGAGGCGAGGTTCATTGATATATCTAGATGCCCGTTACCAGCCAGTGAAGGAATAACGCCCTTGATCTGACTCGCCTTTGCCCCCAATGTCTGTGCATTTTCGGCGTTGATATACATCGATGCGTTCTCAAATAGCAGATGAACATCGGCATTATCGAGACCAGGCCAACCTGAATAAAAGTCATACATGGCATTTTCTAAGGTTAAATCAACCTGGAAAATACCACGATGGTTCGTATACGGAAAATCTTGTAGAGCCCCGTACCATAGGAGCTGTGCTCCTTGTGCCTGACCGCCTTGAACCGCCCCGGATAGGTACTGAGTCAAGCCCTCCCCCAACGCCAATGATGGTAAATAGCGCCATGTTTGAGCAGCATCAATAACATCCACCTCACCATAATAGGCTAGCCAAGCCGGTTGATCGGTGGGGAAATCCAAGCGAAACTCACCATTAACATTAAGATGCGGCGTGGCCAACGTTAGCGCATCACTCCACAAACGCCAGCCTAGCTCATTAACCTGCCAGTGCAGTGCTATCTGACTATCGTCAATCACGAGCGGTGCCTGAAACACCTCGCCATAGGGCAAAATATCATCTGTCAGTGACAGATAAGCAGAACCTGCCCCGTTACTTCCACGCACGTCAATATTTAACTTGTTGATGCCTGGTAATAAAGCCCATTGCTGCAGTGCTAGGTTTTCTACGCGCGCCGAATAGCTGAGCCCTTGTGTTTGATCCCAACCAATTCGTACGTCATTGACTATACCACCAGGACGCAGTGCATCAAGATAAGGCTGTGCTGAAGGAAAAAGTGGATACAAAGGCGTGAGTGCGGCCAGCTCAACCGTTGCTAGGTTGATGTCCCAGCCTTGGGTATGCATCCTGCCACGAAAAGCAAGATCTGGCCACTCAATGCCATTCGCTGACACCACCAATTGCTGCGTATCAAACAACCAACCATCGGACGCTGGCGTTAAGGAGAGAATACCACTCGTTACCGCGAGTTGCTGTGTGTTCCCTTCGTCCAGCCACGTCAGTTGACTTGGCTCAATCACCCACTGCGCCTGCTTGAGCGTCCCCCGCTCGATCTCAATCCAGTTCTGAAAACTAATATCGCTATCCTGTAAGGCGATATGCTCACGAACCGAGTCAGTTAACCAATGTGCCACCGACACATTGGAGGCCTCAATATAAAACAGGCCAGAGAAAGCAAAACCGACCATAGGCTTACGAAGGTTGGCACGAATCGCGACTTGAGTTTCTGGGGCATCAGCCAAACTCATCTGCCCTTGCGCCAAATGTGTGCCAGACTGATTAACCCATTTCAGCTCAGGTATAAACAAATGCTGCTTTTCTCCGGACGGTGTCCAGATAGCAATATTGGCGTCAAAGATGTTGAACTGTTCCAACTGCACAAAAAACAGTTGCTCAAGCTGATATTGAATATTTTCTCGTTGCGGAGAGAGCGCTGGACCATCGTTGAGGGCCTTCTGGCGCCGGTATTCAGGATCAAGCTCGGCAATTTTAGTGAAATCGAGATCAATACCGCGCAGATTAATATCAGAGAAGACCGGTTTAAAACGCAACAGAGAGCGCCATAAATCCAATTTTAAATCAATATCATGCAGAGATAGTAGCGCATCATTTTGCCCCGGTTGGGTAATCGTGAGCTGTTTAAGGGAAAGATCAGGGCCAGACATTGTCCATACCCCTTCAATCTCACCAATATCAATATAAACTTCACTTTGCCGAGATGCCCACAAACTGATCGGCTCGCGGAATTGATTTAATTGAGGCAACAAAAAGCGTAACGTGGTGACGAGAATCGCCACCACGACAAAGAACGTTAGCAGCGCCCACATTGTAGCGCGAGCTATGCGTACCGAATAAGAAACCAAACTAACCCCAATTACATCATGACAACGTCAAACTGCTCTTGGCTATACAGCGGTTCAGCGGATATCTTAACTTGTTTACCAATAAAGACCTCAAGCTCAGCTAAAGCGTGATACTCGTCATCTGACAAGGCTTCAGCCACAGCGGGAGAAGCATAGACAAGGAATTTGTCAGCATCGTAAGCGCGGTTAACACGAGTAATTTCGCGTAAAACTTCATAACAAACACTTTCAACTGTTTTGGTCGTTCCTCGTCCATTACAAGTTGGACAGACCCCACACAACACATGCTCGATACTCTCTCGCGTGCGCTTACGGGTCATTTCCACCAAACCGAGCTGAGTAAAGCCATTGATGTTGGTTTTCACGCGATCATGTGACAACGCATTTTCCAATGCCGTTAATACGCGACGCTGATGCTCTTCAGAGATCATATCGATAAAGTCGATAATGATAATCCCACCCAAGTTACGCAAGCGCAATTGTCTAGCAATCGCTTTCGTCGCTTCAATGTTAGTATTAAAAATGGTTTCTTCTAAATTCCGCCGCCCAACAAAGGCACCGGTATTAATATCCACCGTGGTCATCGCCTCGGTTTGATCAAAAATCAGATAACCACCAGATTTCAATTCAACCTTTCGCTCCAACGAACGGTGCAGCTCATTCTCGGTATCATAAAGATCAAAAATAGGCTGCTCACCACTGTAATAGTGCAGTTTCGGCGTCAATTCCGGCACAAATTCTTGGGTAAAATCTTTTAACTGTTCAAAAGCCAAACGTGAATCAACCACGATTTGATCTAATTCGGTACCCACAAAGTCACGCAATATTCGTTGCGCCACACCCAATTCGCCATACAGCATCGATTTTGGCTTATATTTAACGCGCCGTTCTAGTACCTTACGCCACAGGTGCTTCAAGAATACTGCATCGTGCGCCAACTCTTGATCCTTGGCCCCTTCCGATGCGGTACGAATAATAAAGCCACCAAGATCATCGCACTGCTCGCCAATAATTTTTTTCAGGCGGTTACGCTCTGTTTCAGATTCAATGCGCTGTGATACACCGACATGGCTTGCGCCTGGCATAAAGACTAAGTAACGAGATGGTAGCGTAATGTCAGTCGTAAGACGGGCACCTTTGGTACCGAGCGGGTCTTTTACCACTTGCACCACCAGATCTTGTCCCTGACGAACCAACTCAGAAATATCTTTAACCTGGAACTGTTGTTTTTCATTCTCTGCGACGCACTCAGTATGTGGTACGATATCAGAGGCATGCAAAAAGGCCGCTTTATCCAATCCAATATCAACAAAAGCAGCTTGCATTCCTGGTAACACCCGGCTCACTCGGCCTTTATAAATGTTACCCACGATACCGCGCTTTCCTTCCCGCTCGATATGTATTTCCTGCAGATTGCCATTTTCTATCATGGCAACCCTAGTCTCACTCGGAGTAACGTTGATCAGCAGTTCAGTACTCATCGTAACCTCAACTTATGCGCAAAATTGTTGTAATAATTTTTCCGTTTCATAAAGTGGTAGGCCAACCACAGCAAAATAGCTGCCTTCTATTCGGCTGACGAAACAACCACCCTGTCCCTGTATTCCGTAGCTACCCGCTTTGTCCTGCGGTTCACCGCTGGCCCAATAGGCGGCGATCTCTGCATCAGTCAATGGCCGAAACCAAACTTGTGTGGTCACTAAGCAAGTTCTGTGCTTTTTGTTATCTGCTAGTGTCACGGCGGTCATCACTTGATGCTGCCGACCAGAGAGCATACGCAACATGGCAAGAGAGTCTTGATAATCTCTGGGCTTTTCTAAAATAACGCCATCGACAACAACAATGGTATCGGCCCCCAAAACAGGTCGAGAACCATCAGACATCATCACGCCGGCGCTTGCTTTATCTAACGACAAACGCTGCACATAGTGTGCAGCGCTTTCTTGGGGAGACCGTTGTTCTTCTACGTCGACTTTAATGACGTCAAAGTCAACGCCTAACTGACCTAGCAATTCCTTGCGGCGAGGCGACGCGGAGGCCAAAAATAATCTTATGTTTAACAACGTTCACCTCTATTGAAATATCATTGGCTTACTTGACTGAGAATTGACGACGCACCCGTCTCAATAATAAAAATAACCATGGCCAAAGTAAAAAGTTTAACAGAACTCCCCACAACTGGCGTAGATCAAACACCACTGGAGCCATCAAATATTCAGCCCAGAACTCAATCAACTTACCGGCTAACGAGATCGACGCGATAATCAGCGCTTGTTGCCAAAGCGACAAGTTGCGTAAGACCTGAAAATTAAGCGCCACAATATAGCACAATATGGACATCATCATGCCACGCACCCCTAAGGTAGAGCCTAACATCAGATCCCAAATCAAGCCTAGCGCCAGCGCGGTGCCGACATTAACAATATGCGGTAAGGCTAGCACCCAGTAACAAGCGACAAGCAATATCCAGGTTGGCCGGAAAAAAGCCAGTTCACCAGGCCACGGGGCAACCTGTAATAACATTGCTATCGTGAAAGAGATCCAAATGACCAATCGACCACTGGCAATATTCATTCTAGGCCTCCGTGCTCTTCATCCGTTGGCCATACCAACAGAAGGTAGCGTAAGCGGTCAAACTGTACCGCTGGGCGCACTTTAATTTCAGCAAAAGGTCGCTGGTTATCAAAAGAAAAGTCAGTAACATAGCCAACTGGATACCCTTCAGGGAAGCGTTCACCTAATCCCGATGTTACCAGCAAATCACCCACTTCAATATCGGTATTGCTTGGCACATTCTCAAGTTGGATCTGATTAGGCGCACCAGTTCCGGTTGCAATGACCCGAATGTCGTTTCTTACCACCTGAACCGGAATGCCATGGCTGGCATCAATCAATAACATCACTTGGCTATTATGTGCACCAACATGAATCACCTGGCCAACAATACCACGGTCGTTAATAACTGGCTGGCCTTCATAAACACCATCAACCCGTCCTTTATCGATCATCACTTGATGCGTATAAGGATCCGAATCTATCGCCATTACTGATGCGACCATTTTACGCTCATCACGCATAAATGGAGAGCCAAGAAGTTCACGTAAGCGTTGATTTTCTTGTGTTAACTGATCGAACAGCAACATGTTGCTTTTCAGTACCAATATCTCGCGACGAAGCGCCTCATTTTCTGCCAGAATCTGCGCACGAGAACCAACGCTAGAAGTCACCCCACCTAGCATTTCCCGTGGCATATTTGCCAAATACTGCAAAGGTGCAACAGCACTATTAAGAAGGTATCTTACATTTGCGAAGGCATCGAGACGGCTATCGGCCAGCATAAGGCTGGCCGATAGAAAAATGGCAAAAAACAGGCGTAACTGCAGGGATGGCCCCCTGCCAAACATAGGCTTCATAACAAACCATTACCTGCTATTGTATAGCAATCACTCTTCACTAAAGAGGTCGCCACCGTGCATATCAATCATTTCTAATGCTTTACCACCCCCACGTGCCACACATGTCAATGGGTCTTCAGCAACAACCACTGGAATTCCAGTCTCTTCGGTTAGTAAACGATCCAGATCGCGCAACAACGCACCACCGCCCGTCAATACCATGCCACGTTCTGAGATGTCAGATGCTAGCTCAGGTGGACACTGCTCTAGTGCAACCATTACCGCAGACACAATACCCGTTAGTGGTTCTTGTAACGCTTCTAGAATTTCGTTCGAATTAAGCGTAAAGCTACGTGGCACACCTTCAGCAAGGTTGCGACCGCGAACTTCAATTTCACGCACATCATCACCAGGGTAAGCGCTACCAATTTCTTGTTTAATACGCTCTGCCGTTGCTTCACCAATCAAACTGCCGTAGTTACGACGAACATAGTTAATGATCGCTTCATCAAAGCGGTCACCGCCAATGCGTACCGACGAAGAGTAAACCACACCATTCAATGAAATCACCGCCACTTCAGTAGTACCACCACCGATATCGATCACCATTGAACCAGTTGCCTCTGATACTGGCATACCAGCACCAATTGCTGCCGCCATTGGCTCATCGATCAAATACACTTCGCGCGCACCAGCACCTTCTGCTGATTCACGGATAGCACGACGCTCAACTTGAGTAGAGCCGCATGGCACACACACCAATACACGCGGACTTGGGCGCAAGAAACCATTGTCATGCACTTGTTTAATAAAGTGTTGCAGCATTTTTTCGGTAACAAAAAAGTCAGCAATTACGCCATCTTTCATTGGGCGGATAGCAGCAATATTGCCTGGCGTACGACCCAGCATTTGCTTTGCTTCATGGCCTACTGCAGCCACACTTTTGGGAGATCCTGCGCGATCCTGACGAATCGCAACAACCGAAGGTTCGTCTAGAACAATGCCCTGATCTTTTACGTAAATAAGGGTATTGGCGGTACCCAAGTCAATAGACAGATCGTTTGAAAACATGCCACGAAGTTTTTTAAACATAATCTTCGGTTATTTCCTGCAAACTTATAAAAATCGGTAAATTGCGCTAAATGTATCAACCGACAGAGGTCTCGGCAAGCTAGCATCGCTTAAACCTGACGATTAATTCGGTTTTTTCATAAAGCGCGGCGTTTGCCACCAGTTATCACTGGCAACAAATAAAAACTATTGCGTATTAAGGGTTGGTGTGCCGTTAGCACCCCATGCTCTGAACATCCTCATTGCAAGTCACGATTCAGCCCCCGTTCACCGCGATAGATAACTCTATCATTTCCGCGAAAGGATCCAAAGGTGATTATTGCGGAAGGAGACTCATCCCCCAAATCTCGCCAATTATAACGCAGCCAAGGCTGCTCTGCGTCAGCGTAAGGACAACTTTTCTTATTCCCATCGCCCACGTTCAGCATTTCATCCATTAAGCATAACCACAAACGTGATTGCTCTCGGGCATTTTCCTTTGCGTCGTGCGCAACGAACAGCTGCAATGACTCTCCCGCTTCAACATGGCCTTGTCCATGCAACACGCTATCCGACGGTCCAGAAGTCGAAGCGATAAGATGGCGATAGCTAAACGCGGCATCAAAATGCGAGGCGCTATCTTCACTATTAACGACAAATTTACTGCCATTCCAGTATTCCGTGCGTAAAGGTACGCTCAATGTCACATTACTGGGTCCAGTTACCCCCTCTAAGCGCATTCTGCCATAGCGGAGGTGGGGTTGACTGATAAAAGGTAACACCTGCTCAGCACGTTGATTGGCCCCCTCAATCCGGCGATTAACCGGACTCAATTTATCGCTTCGCATCTGCGTAGGATCCGGTGAATGTTCAATATACAATCCCCATACTGCGTTAGCACTCGACCAAGGACCATCAGGAATTGTTACCTCACCAGATAACGGTTCGCGCTCAGCGTCATCGACTAAACGTCCCATGAGCACCTCCCGAGAAAAATTAAGTCCAGCCTGCGTACTATCTGTTGATGGGGCCCAGTTCGTAGAGAGGTACTTATCGATCCGCCCATCAAATCGCGTCATGGTATCGAGTGCAAACGCGTCAACACCAATCTCGGCACGCTGCGTATAGTCAGCGATATAATAATTACCGCTTTCCACACCATCACGGCTGTAGGCTTTCAATCGGTAGTTAAGCACAAAGGGTTGCTCGAGGTAAGCAAAGTCCTGCTGACCCGATGGATAACTGATCTCATCCATCCATAAGTCAAAGTAAGCAGGATAGAAGCGACCCACATTCGCCACCGCTGAGTCGGGAATCGTCTGACCTAAATATTGACTCGGACTGGCCAATAACTGCAAGCTGCCAACCTGGTCCCAACGCAGATCATCAAACCATAGCGACGTGGACCCAGCAGTAGGTGAGAGCGTTACTGTACCTGCTAACGTCCCCAACTCGCCACCGCTTGGCGACGCAAGCTCTGCAACAGATAAGGTCAATGTTGCCGCCGGCGCATCTGGCTCGAAGAAAGCCGGCGTTATCGCACGCTCACATAAGCTTAAGCCATCAAGAGGTTCCGATACCACGGCATCATCGCCTTGTCGCCACACTACTGGCATAGCATGCAGAGAAAACGGATCGCCTGCTGCGCTGAACCCCGCCCCTTGCGATGCCGTGCCGCTGATTTCTGTCTCTCCTTGCACACCCTCAAAATCGCAAAGAGCGAAGGCATAAGGTCGACTATTGACGGTGGCAGTACCGCGCAATCCTAACCAATCCTCTAGCGAATTATCATCACAACGCCACTCCGCTTCTTCATCGCACCCCTGAGGCTGCCAATTCGGATCGCTCAATAAAAATTGTATTTGCCCTGCATCTGCATAGGTTATCTCAGCATGTGCTATTCCATCGTTAAAGGTGAGATCTATCAGAGCCATATCCTCAGGTCGCAATACCGTCTCGTTAAACAGTAAAGGCTGTGCTGCAGGAAACGTCGTCGGAGCCATATGCACAAACTGGCTGAGTTGCAACTCACCACTGGGTTGATAATCTTCAATCACCTCACAGTTAGCACCACTCGCCGCCACCGCCGCAATCTCAAGCGTGGTTGGCTTGTTGGCCGTGGTAACAACGGGGTTGCGTTGGGTTAAATCTCGCAGACGAAAACCGTACGGAGCAAAAATAAAAGGCCCTGCTTGCCCATGCACCGATGGCGTTTCCACCACTTCGGCGCGCAGTGCAAACTCTGCCACCGATTGGCTACGTAAAAATAGCTCAACTCGCCCCTGTTCAATCGGCACAGGCACCGTGCGGCACTGATCCTCCTCTCTAAGGCCCCAACATGCCACACCTCCAGAATCCGCCGTGATCGCTAAATCAATGTGACCCGAGAAATCGACATCTAGGCTGTTGTCCTCACGGTGCACTGTCACAGCAAAGGGTAAATCCTCGCAAGTTAACCCCACCGCTTGTGTTGGCTGAATCACTAAATGTCGAGAAAGGGTTGGAGGCGTTAAACACTTATCAACGTCACCAATCACTTTTGCAGAGCCACTTAACTCTGTATTCCATGCGGTAACCCCACCAGTGATGCGTGTATTACCCGATAAGATCACCTCATTTTCGCTGAGCAGTAATCCCTTTAAATCACCACTTCCTTTCATCTCTATCTTGGCTGTTGAACCGCTTGCCACAACCACCAGCTTGGTTGAATCATCTGTTTGGTTGAACATGCCAGCCCCAGATACCGTCAGTTGATTAACATAAAGCCGGGTCTCTCCTGCGATGACAATTTGTCCTGAACCGCCAATCTCAACCGTATTAAAATAGTAATTTCCCGCACTCAAATAGAGCGTCGAGTTACCACCAACACTCAATAAACGATAACCTCCATTAGGAACATCCTCTGGCGACAAGTGGAATTCATCATCCCCGTTTATCTTTAATCTATCCCTGAAGCTATTCAAAATAGGGAAGTCTGGCTTGGCCACCATCAGGCGGGGGTTCGCAACACACTGTCCCGCTTCACAATTAAGCTTATGCTCGTCGGGGTGGTCGATCTGCCCGGGCATGTAACCCACTTCGACGTCATTAGTGGCATTAACAATCACTCCGTTCCAATCGGTATGTAGCGTGCCGCTACTGTCGGTGGATGCGTCGTACCAAGTTTGCACTGGTCCAGTAAAATAGCGGCACTCTTGCGGTACATCACTCATCAATGATGCATCTTGGTTAGATAACGCAATAGACTGCGCTGAAAGGGAAAAAGAAAAGAGCAACAACAAGTAACCGACCAACCTCTTCATTCAATATCCCTCGCTAATAGCTCTTGAACGCGACTCACTCGATACTTACCGGAGCCACAACTGGCGGTACTTTCTAACAGAAAATACCGTTCTGTCTCGGCACTGGATGTCGCCGCAGATACAGCGTATGAATAATTTGAACAGATCACAGCTATCTCACAACCATGCAGATCGAGCGGTGGTAGTGCCATCTGCTGCGATCCATCGGGGCACACGCTCAGATCAGCAACCCGCTGGTCAACAGGGAAAAGTTGATTCAACGCCACTTCATTACCTGAGTGCGCCGCCCACCAAGCGCGAGATCCAAGCAATTCCAAGGTGGTGGTCTCTTGATTTGACCACAGCAAACGGCTTAACCCACCAGCAAAGAGGGCGACAACAACGATAATAAATACCGTGGTCAATAAAACACTGCCGCCTTGTTTAATTGGCTTGGCGAGTAAGCATGTTTTGCCGAGAAAAAAGGGCCGACTACTGTACATTAAGCACCTGCACACTGTGATTAAACTGAGCACGTTCACCGCTACGACGCCCAATAAGCCCCAAATCGATATTCACCAGGCCACTACCATGCAGACCGCCGCCAACCACATGGAAAGCCAACTGATCAATTTGATCGCCAAGCACGGCACGTTGCCCTTGATAACCTCGATACAAGTAACGCCCTTCAACACAGAAACTCACTGGCTGATCGAACAAGTAGAGTCGCTGCCCGGAGGATCGCGTGGTTAGATCCTCACTTAACGTCAAACGCAGCGGGGCGTCAGGCTCCAATTGTTCAATATCACCGACAACACGCGGCGCCTCCGAAAACTGGCTCGGCAAGCCCAGCCCTACCGCCACCTGCCAACCATCTCGAGCGCCGGGAGATAGCCACGCAGAGCGTTCGCTTGGCAATGGCAACACTTGTAATGGGTTGTCGCGATCATCAAGATAGAAGCCAGACAAGATCGCTGGGTAGAAGCTTAAACAGCCCTCATCAACAGAGAGACTGTTAGGGATGGCATGACGGATCTCTTGTGATAGACGTCCCAGCAAGAAGCGCGCTTCGCCTTGGAGCTGTTCTCGCTGTTGACCACTGCTATATCCATCCGCAGCCAAACTGATCATGCCTGTTACCGCTAAAGAGAGCACAGCCACCACCATCAGCGTGATCACCATCTCTAGCAAAGTAAATCCCTTCATCAGTAGTTACTCCGATAAGCACTCACCCCATAGCTGCCATGAGCAGCGGTCATGACCGTCACATCGATACGCTTATGATTACCTTGTGTTGCCTCGGCCTGACCATCAAAGCTGGCGTCGTAGTAGACCGCAATGGTCACAGCAAAATTGGCGTAATGGTGATGATCCCCAGGCAGCAATTGATCAATCGTGCCTTGTGAGGGCAATGGCGCACACATGGCCACATCACCCCAACAGCTTTTCCCTCGCGCGATCTGATCCGCAAGATAGTCATCGACATCATTAAACAGAATCGGCTTGCCTTCTTCTCCCGCCTCCCAACCCAATCGGCTTGGATCAGTACATTGCGAAACATTGGGATCGCAACGTTCAATCGAATGCGGATCAGAGTGGTGATCAAATTGACGGGCGACAATTTCACTCATTACAGCATTCGCCAACGCAACGGCTCGCGTCTGATAGTAAGGCGCTGCTGATTGGGTTACTGCAGGCAGCAAAAAACGGCTCAGGATCAACACCGCGAAAGCGATCATCACGATCGCCACCACACTCTCAATCAAGGTAAAGCCTTGCTGAATCGTTCGTCTCTTCACCCCGCTCCTTAGTAACGAGTACTGCGCGCATTAACAATCAAAGATAAACCCTTCATAATTAAGACATAACAGCGCGCTTGTGGCGGTGTCGCTCTGCTGTGGAGAGAAGGTAAACTGACAGGCTTCAGCGCGGCACACCGAAACAGCGCCTTGCACCATCATCTGCACCGGTCGCCCCAAGAGATCAAAGTAAAGAGGCAGCGTTGCGTCCAAGCCGCCTTGCAGGGCAAAGCGAACCCCATCCGCTGCGGTTGATAGACGCGCACTGGACATCTCACACGCCACACCGTCCACGGCAATCGGCGCACCAAAGTGCTGTTCACTCACTTCAATGCGGCGACACTGCACCGCCAGGCGTTGCTCGGGCGTTAACGCCGCCATGTTGCTGGTGGCATCAAATTGCATCGCTCCTAACTGTAACTGACGCAATATCGATCCCGCTTGATCGCGAGCGAGCTGAGCTTGGAAGCTGCTGCGCCCCGGCCAACGGGATTGGGCACTTAGCGCCACAATCCCCAGCAATAAAATTACTACCACCAGCTCAATCAAGGTGAAGCCAACGCAAACCTTCACGCGCATTTAACTAAGATTTACAAGCATCAGGATCAACAACTGCGCTTGCCGCACTAACCGCTGACAGTGCCTCACTGTAAATTAAGAAGCAGCTTGTCGTATCATCAGCCCCAAACTCTTTTAGGGTCAGTTTAATGCTTCCCGTTGCTACTGAACCAGATACGATAGCCCAATCAGCCTCAAAACCTTCGATAACCTGTGTAATGCCGTTCTCTGTAGCCTCTGGATAACCGAATTTAGTTTTGACTGGTACACCATTGATATCTAAATCTGCATCGCCAACCTCTTTACCCTCTATCGCCGCTTTAGCATAAACAATATTGGCACCGCTTTTTACTGCGCCCTCTAAGCCTTTTAGTGCCGCGTTTCTCGCATCCCCTTGCAGATTAAAAAAGCGTGGCGCTGCAGTGACCGCTAAAATACCCAGCACAACAATCACCACCACCAGTTCGATTAGCGTAAAACCACCTTGACGTTTCATATATAACTCCATTTAGTTAACAAAATTACCACCAGCCCAATGACAGCCAGTGAATAAGTCAATGCTTCTCCCCGCTTAATTGAGGCGAAACATGATCGGCAAAACTCGACTGACGCAGAATCAATAACTACGCGCCAAATCGAGCATGTCCCACATCGGTAAAAATATTCCCAGCGCCAACAAAAGCACCATACCCGCGACCAGCAGCAGCAATAGGGGCTCAATGCGTGCCGTGAGTGTTTTCAAGTCATAGTCGACTTCACGATCATAAAAGTCAGACACTTCCAGCAGTAGCTCATCAATCCGCCCGGTCTCTTCACCAACGGCAATCATCTGCAACACCAAGGCAGTAAACACCCCACTCTGACCGGCCGTGACTGTCATGCTGCTACCTGATTCAATGCCCTGCTTCATCTCAAACAGACGTTTTTCCAGATAGCGGTTACCTAATGCTTCGGCTGCCAATTGAATTGCCTGATTGAGCGGCACACCCGCCTGCAACATCAAGGCAAAACTGCGCGAAAAGCGCGACAACAAAGCACGATTCATAATGTCACCGACAATTGGCAGGCGTAGCCGCCAACCATCCCAACGTTCACGTCCAACAGCCGTGGTTAACCATATTCTCGCGGCTAAGGCACTTGCGATGGCAACAGTAAGCATCGCATGCCAATAGTTAATAAACAGCGCCGACATATTGATCAAAATGCGCGTGGGTAGCGGGAGATCGACACCGAAACGGGTAAACAGGGTCGAAAACTGCGGGATTACTTTGATATTAAGTACCACCAAGGCCAGCACAATCGCACTGAGCACAAAGGTTGGGTAGCGCATGGCGGTTTTGATCCGCCGTTGGGTCTCCATCTCTTGCTCAAAGTAGGTCGCTAATTGCCACAATGCTGCCTCTAATCGGCCAGTGCTCTCTCCCACCGCGATCATCGACACAAACAACTCAGAAAACACCCGTGGGTGGGCACGCAACGCAACGGACAGTGTGCGACCATTTAGCAGATCGTCATACACCTGCTGTAGCGTGAGCGCCAAACGCTTATGGCTGGTGCTCTGTGCCAAGCCCTGAATCGCACGCAGCAAGGGCACACCGGCTTTGGTTAGGCTGTACATCTGGCGGCAGAAGATCACCAACACATCTAACGGCACCGATTGAGGCAACCATTGCGAGGGATCCCACGTCACGCCACGCCGCTGTGGCTTGAGTGCTAAAGGAATGATCCCCTGCTGCACTAACTCATCTCGCGCCAGATCTACATTGGTGGCCTCAATGTCACCAGTCACCAACTCCCCTGCTAGCGTGCGACCCCGATAGCGAAAACGCGCTGACTTATTCATCCTATGGATCTCACTGCTCAAGCTCAGGTGCAGATGGCGCCAGCTCTGACGCAGATGGATCAACAGCAGATATCGGTTCCATTAATCCCATGGGTAGAGTCAATTCCTGCCTCTCTCCATCTTCGCCGTCAGCCAACTTCATCACCTCTTCCAGTGACGTGACCCCTTGTATCGCTAGCTCCAGTGCATTCATCAGTAGTGGCTGATAATCTGGGTTCAAGCGTGCTAGTTGGGCGAAGCCAACGCTATCGCCACCGCGCAATGCATCCATCATGGTCACGTCCATCTCTAACAGCTCGAAGACGCCAATACGTCCTTTGTATCCGGTTAGGTTACAGTTCTGACAGCCAGTACCACGCACAAAACGCTGATGGTATAGCTGAGGAAAACGGCTACCCAGCCAACCCAGTTGTTGCGGCTCTAAGACCTCATCACTGCGGCAGTCTGGACAGACCCGCCGCACTAAACGCTGTGCCAATACTGCACTCACCGAACTTGCCACTAAATAGCCGGGCGCTTGCATGTCTAAGAGTCGTAACGCACTATCCACCGCATTGTTGGTATGCAGTGTTGATAACACTAAGTGACCCGTTAATGCCGCACGTAAACCAATCTCTGCGGTCTCTTCATCGCGCATCTCGCCAACCAACAAAATGTCCGGATCTTGGCGCAAAAATGTGCGCAGTGCGGCTGAAAATGTCAGCCCCACTTTATTGTTAACCTGTACTTGGCTTACTCGAGGTAATCGATACTCAACCGGATCCTCAACGGTAATAATTTTCTTTTGCGGTTGGTTTAACTCATTCAATGCGGCATACAGGGTGGTGGTCTTTCCCGAGCCTGTTGGGCCTGTTACCAAAATCATGCCATGGGGACGTTGCAACTGACGGCGTAAACGTGCCAAGATCTCAGTCGGCATGCCGATCTCGCTCAAACTCAGCAATCCCGCTGATTGATCCAACAAGCGCATCACTACTGCTTCACCATGCTCGGTCGGCAGGGTAGAGATCCTCACATCCACCTCACGATCGCGCACCGAGACATGAAAACGGCCATCTTGCGGTAGACGTTTCTCAGCAATGTCCAGCCCACTCATCAATTTCAAGCGCAACACCAGCGCCGCCGCCGCATCCACCTCGTTAATTAGCGTTTCATGTAACAAACCATCAATGCGTTGCCGGATACGTAGCGTGTCTTGATCCGGTTCAATGTGGATATCAGACGCCCCCACTTGCAGCGCATCTTCGAACAGCGAGTTAATCAATTTAACGACAGTGACTTCATCATTATCGTCAAATGCTGCCAGACTAAAATCGAGTCCGCTGCTATGCTGGTGTTCTGCATGTAACTGCTCAGCAAAAGAGTGGATCTCTTTCGTACGACGATAGAAACGATCAAAGGCTTGCAACAGTTGCGACTCCGCCGCAATAACCAACTCAACATCATACTGATGCAACTGTGCCAACAAGGCTTCTTGTGCCACCAGATCCGCTGGATCGCTCATCGCAACGCGCAACTTATTGCCACGATTAAAGCCAATCACCAACGCACGTAAGCGTCGCGCATGCACTTCTGGCAACAGCGCAACAGCATCCATATCGACATGGAAACGGGTAAGATCCAAACGAGCAATCCCGAGCTGTTCGGCCAAAAACTTGATCAACTGCGTTTCGTTTAAAAAGCCAAGTTGGATTAAAGTGTCACCCAACTTACGCCCAGAGTCGCGCTGAACACGCAAAGCGTGATCGAGTTGCTGCGCATTGATCACCTGCTCCTCAACCAGCAAGTCACCAAGCCGTTTTCTCAGCTTTATTGCCACACGCTACCCTCTTCTTGTAAATGCTGTAGTGCATACAAACGTTGCTGAACAAAACTCTGCGATTGCACAGAGAGACCGCTATATTGCTGGGCCTGCTGGTAAGCCTCTTCAGCCTGTACAAATTTTCCACTACGCTCATTGGCAATGGCCAATCCCAACCACCAGCGCCCATCGAAAGGATGTTGTTGGGTTAGATAGCGATAGCTTTGTAGCGCGATCTTGTTGTCATTTAACTGATGAGCAAGTGCGCCGCGTAAAGCGGCATATTCAAGATCATTAATGGACGTAAAGGGGAGCAGAGCCGTCAATGCGGCTTGGGGTTGCGACTCTTGCTGTAACAAGCGGGCTAGCGTCAGTCGCAATGCTTGATTATCCGATTCAACAGCAAGACCACGCTGCAAAATGTCTACCGCCTGTGCGGTCTCGCGACGACCATAATGCAGTGCCGCCACTTGTTGGCGAAGCGTCGTGCGTTGCGGCGCCAATTCGAGCGCTTGCGTATAGTGCTGCAACGCTTTTTGGCTATCACCGTTGGCCATGGCTTTCTTGCCATCCTGCAAATACTGCTCAACCAGCTGCTCTGTCGTTAAAGATGCCACTTCAATCATTAGCGTTTGTTGTTGAGCTGGCTCGTCAACTGCCGTATGAGCTGGCGACTGATCTTGCATGTTGACTGGCATCATGTCAGCGCTCACGCCAATGTTCACGTCAGTGCTGAACATCACAAACAGGAACACAGCCTGCATTTTGTGCTTCATCTTTAGCTCCCTGCAAACCAGCTATCGAGCAAGTTACGCGAACGATCAATCTCTTGCTGCCATGTATCTGCACCAACTACCGTAGGACGCAATAAAATGACCAGTTCAGTTTTACTGTGTAGTTTCGATACATTACGGAATAAGTGCCCCAAGCCCGGAATATCCCCTAATAACGGTACCTTGGACACACTGTCACTGCTGCTACTGCGCATCAAACCGCCAATCACCACCACATCGCCACTGTGAGCATGAATGATTGAGTCAGACTCTCGAATTGAACTACTGGCTAAAGGCAGCGTGATCGCCCCTTGGCTCGTGCCAAGATCAATATGTTTGATATCCTCAGTCACCTCGATCACTGCAGGGTGGACATGCAGAAGAACCCCACCATCATCATCAATTTGCGGAGTGACATCTAACGAGATCCCAGAGAAAAAGGGCGTTAGCTCTAAATCAGAAGAGATTCGATTGGTTTCGGTGCTGCTATCACTGGAGACATTGGTGACAAAGTAGGCATCATTACCCACCTTGATCACTGCCTTTTGGTTGTTGGCCGCGGTCAAGCGTGGACTAGAAAGCACATTCAGATCACCTTGCGTATTCATAAAGCGCATCACAGCCTCGAAATTACCATCACCAATGGTAATATTGGTCTGCCCGCCCAGCACTGTGCCAATAGCGTCAAGGCCAGGGAGTGTCGCACTACCAGTATTTGGACGATCGATGCCGATCACTGTGCCACCAATCGACTTACTCAGATTGGTCCAATTAATTCCCTGTTGGTAGCCATCATTGAGGGTGACTTCTAAGATCTTGGCTTCAAGGATCACTTGACGACGCAAGCGCGCATGTGACATATCAAGGTACTGCTTCACTTCACGCAACTGCGCCGCTGGCGCTTTCACTGTGACCAAACTGGCTTGCGGCGACACCACCACCGAATGACCTTCACCGGCACCAATAATCGCGGCAATACTGCGTTCTAACTGTGACCAGAACTGGCTTTGCGACAAGGTACTAATTTGTGTTCCCCCAGATGCTCCGCCGCGAGAACCATTGTGATAACCACCATCAGATGCCTGAGAGTCAAGACTGTTCCCCCTATCGTCATTAGAAACCGAGCCCGTACTCACGGTAGTCATCGAGCTACCTTGTCGCGTTAATTGCAGGTAATCGACCCGAAATGTTTCTGTACGCAGCCCTGCCGGAAAGACTTGAATAATGTTATTGCGTCGATGGATCTCATAACCGTAGATATCGGTCATCACCGTAAAGACATCCTCCAAGGTGACCGACTGCAAATTAAAACTCACCTGACCGCTCACCTCAGGGTGAATCACCACACTGTATTCAGTATCTTTGACCAATGCGCCCAAGAAATCGCGCACATCAATCTGTTTAGCACTGACACTAAATCGTTGTGCATCTGGTCGCGGCGGTGCCATCTCCATTCCCCGTCTTCCAGATGGCATTAAATCTGCGCTCACAGCGGCTGGCAAAGCGTGTCGTATCTGCGCATCTAACGCAGCTTGATTAAGGGCTTGTTGAATATCCGTTGGCGGCTGATGCCCCATACTGCACCCGGCCAAAATAAGGCACAGGCATACCATCACTGTATTACGCATCGATTTCCTACTGCTTAATGTGATCCTGAAAAAGTGTCAAAGCGAGGGTTTTGCGACCATGACGTAACGTCACCTGATCGGACTGTATCGCCGCGACATAAAACCCCTGAATCGTCTCGCCAGAACTGACTGACGTGCCATTGAGTACAGCGCGACATTCCGACACACAAATAATGCCCTCCAAGGTTGGGGCCACCAAAGGTTTAGCTTGCTGCTTAGGCGGGGGCATTTGTCCCAATGGTGCCGTCGGATCGACCCAAGTCGCCGATACCGCCGTTGACAGAAAAAGCGTTAACGCACTCAATATCCTAACCACGAATAAACTCCTTCCTCGGCCCTAAGGTATAAAGCATTAAATTAACCTCTGCGATAGGGTGGCGTTTAACCTGGTAATCAAACTGCTGCCAATAGAACGCTACTGGCATTGCCTCTAGCGCTTTAAGGTAGGTGTAAATATCTCGATACCGCCCTGAAAGGGTCAATGAGAATGGGTGCAGATAGTAACCCCCTCCTTGTATCGCCTCTTGTTGCTCACTATCTGAATCTTGGGTTAAGGCTTGAGCTGGCAAGGAGCGTAGCGAGATAATTTCGATATTCTGCGCAAGTGCTAATGTCTCTTCCAACAGTGCTGCCATCTCTGCAGGACTGACTAACTGACGAACCTGCAATTCAAGTTGCTGCTGCAACAACGCTTCTCGTGCTTTCAACGCTGAGATTTGTCGATTCAACTCCAAATCAGGGTCTTGTTTATATTGCCATTGTGCTGATGCCAACAGCTCTTGATGCTGTATCAACTGCTGCTCGGTCGTATCAAATGCTTGCTGTTGTTGTAGACGCTTCAGATAGATAGGCTCAACAATCCCGACGCCGCCTAACCAAGCCACAGCGGTCAACAGTAACAGCGCCAACAAACTTCTTTCTCGTCGTGATAACGCCTGAAAGCGCGTCTGCCACACTTTCCAATGCTGCTGTATCATTGCAACACCTCATGCTTAAACGGCTCTGCCATCGGTTCAGAATGCAGGGTTTGCAAGGCAAACGTCACTCCCTTTGACGTTGAGCGAGTCAATTCAAAATGGCGGAATCCGCGCTCCATCAGCGCCGGGCGGGTATTAAATTGCTGCACCCAGCGCGGGACCGCTTCAGGTGACGCAGCAAAACCATCAATATTCAGTGCATTGCCAGTTATCGAAATGCTTTGTAGAGAGATATCACGCTGATGAATGGTGGCGAGATCCGCCAATACCTGTGCATACCCCACCCGTAAACGCTCATCATGGGCGGTGATCGTCTGTAATGCGACGCGCTTGTCAGCAATGCGCTGCTCTAAGACTCGCACCTGTTGTTTTTTCTCCGCACTAGGCTGGCGCTGCGCCTGCTCTGCGGTTAAGCGGGATAAACGATCCACGCTACTTGCCAACTGCACATTTATCGTACTGGTCTGTGCCATTAACTGCCGATACTGCCACTCTTGGTGGATCCCGGCTGTCGCCAACAATGCCGCGACGATACCACCACACAATGCCACTCTATTGAGGGTTAGCCGCTCTGCGCGAGGACGCAGGAGCGGTGAATAAAGATTAAGCGCATGAGAAGAAGCGCCGGCGGCACTCAGTGCAAGCAGCCCGCCCATCGGCAGATCGGTAGGAAGCCCATCTCCCAGCCGGTCGACACTCACATTCAAACGCTCAGACAGCGCCACAGCAAGGGCTTCGTTGTCTTCTCCATCACAGCGTAGACGTAAACGCGACACGGGCGTATCGCGATGTTGCGCCGCCAGATAGTCCAATGAACGCTGCAACTCCAATGCCAGCGTATCCAACTCTAACGGGGTAATATCGGGACCACTGATCGCGCCATGAATACTGCGAATCCGGCGCTGCAAACCGTGCTGCTGTTCAATAAAAGACGCCAGCATCAGTGCGCCATTTTGCTGACGATACAAAATAACATCATGCTGAGTGGCAGACGCTAGGGTTGCCAAAGATAACTCTTCAACACCGATGCTCTCAATGCTGATGCCAGCGGCGTCGCAAGCCACGACCAAATCAATCATCTGTTCTCGGCGAGCGACATATGTCTGCAAGCGCTTTGCAGATAGATGGGGAAGCCCTGCGGCAACAATCTGTTGCGGCGGCTCATTGAGCAAATCTTTGACTAAAAAAGGCAGCGCGGTAGGCCATTCATTCGGGGGAATGGCAGGCATATCAATTGAAAAACTTTGGTAGAAACTAGCGTCTAGGGTCAACGTCACCGCACGCCCGCGTAAGGAAAGGGTCTTTACAACGCTGTCAACGGCCTGCTGCCAAGAGGAGACGGCATCAAAAGCACAAAAATCCCAGGCAAATTGCGGCGCACGTCCATCTGCACCATTTACTGCATAGATACCCGCAGCGGTTACAGCAATACCAGCGGGCATCCGCTTCTTTTTCGTCTTAACTGGAAGTACGCTACGCCACCAAGCCATAACCAACCACTCCCTAGTATTGCTGGCATCAATATTTCTGTGATATTACTTCAAATTCATATGTAATAGAGTAAATATAATATTGGCTCGCGTAGATCAAGTCTATTTTTTGAACCCTATGAGTCATTTCTCACTTCATCATTAAAATAAGTATGTTATGCCCCATTTAGTCGGGCATATTGCGACGTAACTCAGCCCCAAACAATCGTCCCTGTCCTACGTTGACACCCAACTGTTGCAGACAACGCCACTCCTTGTCGCGTTCAACTCCCACCGCCACCACTTCTGCTTCAGTATTGGTGGCAGAGCCCAACATGCTGCGGATATAGAGTTGGTTCTCAGAACGTTGATGAATGTCTTTCACCAAACTACGATGTAGCTTGATCATCTGTGGCTTTAGCTCTTTGATATAGTGCATGCTCACCACGGAACGACCCGCATGGTCAACGATCAACGCCACACCGAGCCCGTGCAACAGACGCGCAACCGGGCGCAGCACATCAATGGACGCCACGGCGCTAGCTTCAGAAATTTCAATACTCAACCGCTGCAAACGAGAGCGGGAGCATTCGAGCAGTGACTGTGAAAACCAGCGGTAAAAATTACGATTAGACAGTGAACTGACACTGATATTGATAGAAATCGCCCCTTCTTCCTGTGCCAACAATTTCAATGCCTTACTCAACATGAAACGGTCTAAGCGGGAAATATAGCCCACCTCTTTCATCGCGGGAAGGAAGCGGGATGCTTTGATTAGCATGCCATTTTCATCACGGATCCGAGCCAGCAACTCATGATGAATGCACTGTTGATGACGAAATACAGGCTGGTGATAGAGCACGATCTTCTCTTGCTCTAAGATATGATCAAACAAGGTTCGCCAACGCACATTTCCCCGCCCTTCCACTAATTGGTTCTCTTTACGAAATGCCAACCAGCTATTTGTACCCTGTAGTTGAGCACTTTTTAGGGCCATATTGGCTTCATCCATAATACGACCACGGCGCTCATCCGCTTTAAAGTAACTCACTCCCACATGGCACCAGTTATCCGGCGTCAATGGCTGCGGAGGCTGCAACTTTTCTAATGCTTTAAGCAATTGATTGATGAATGCGCCGACTTCGGCTTGAGTTGGATTGGCTAACAATAAGGCAAATTGCCCGTCAAAATAACGCGATAAAACAGAATCTGGGAAGCGTTGACTCAAGCTGGTGATCACCGTGGCGACATCTTTAATGAACTCATCTGTCTGCTCACTATCCATGTCGGCGTAGACCTCATCAAACTCAAAGATCTGAATGAGAATCACCGCTCCAGTATTGTCATGCTCCTTCACTTGGGCACTCAACCGACTATCAAATAGCACCCGATTGGCCGCTCCTGTGAGTTGATCAAGAAAAGTATGGGTGCGGATAAACGTATCAAAACGACTGCGCTCTTGCCTCGCATCTTGCAACTCTGTAATCACCTGATCCAACGCCAAACTGGCCGTTACTGGCCACTCTTCAACACGGCCACTTTGATACTCTTCTAACCGTCCAGCTAAGATCATACGTCCACGCGTTTCCAGCACTTCCGAGCCATGTAACTGCCTTTTTAGCCACTGCACACCAAAGATAATTCCGATTCCAACCACCAAAATCGCCAAAGTAATCGTGCTCATCGCACTGAGAGAGTAACTGGCATAGCTAAGAGCGGGTTCAGATGTTAATTGCACCTGCAAATCAGGGTTGTGTACCAAGGTGTAGTTTCTTTGTTGCCGCAGCGTGGTGCGCGCTTGATATGTCGTTACGGTATAGTGGAAAACACTGCCACTCTGATTCGATAGCTCAAACTCAATCACATTGGCAGAACGCAATACCTTCGGTAGCCATTTATCGATAGTGCGGACACTTTGTGGGTCCTCTAGCTCTTCATCAATCACCTCGACCATTCGGCGATACAGCTCGTCAACCGCATTGTCCGCGAGGTGACGAAAGCTCATCGCACCACCGATAAACAGCACCATCATTGCCGCGAACACCACAATCGTCACAAACGCCACTAAGCGATTACTCAGCGTCATTCCATATGCTTTTCTCATCCATGCCTCAATTTCGTTGGGGTGATAAATGTTGCGTTTTGATATTCATGCCTAATGGTAACAAAAGCCGCATGGCAAACCGTAGATTTATTGTCACTCATAAGGTATAGCGCTTTTATGCGGTTGCTTATAAGTCCCCGCATTGCAGCCTGTTTTATTATCTTAGCTTGTGTTATTGCTACCTTCCGGTCACCATAAGACAAAATAACTAAAAGGAAGATAATATGGACTGGATGACATGCACCAAGACCTTTGTCACTGTGGTCGATAATGGCACGTTAGCCAAAGCCGCGACCGTTCTAAACACCACCAGTTCAGCCTTATCCAAACGCCTTGCTTGGCTAGAGCAACAGCTCGGGGTGCAACTGCTAAAGCGTACCACCCGCAGCTTGAAACTGACCGATGCAGGAGAGTTGTTTTACATTAAGAGCCAGCGTTTACTGCAAGAGTGGAATCAGCTCATTGCCGAAACCAACTCGACCTTTGGCGAAGTCAGCGGCGTATTTCGTATCGGCGCTCCCTTAGCGGTAGGAAGTCGTTTTTTAGTCAGTTATTTAGCCGAGTTTATGGCGATGCATCCCAAGCTCAATGTGGAGCTGCATACGATTACCCCCGGAGAGCTACCCGACCTCAACTTAGATATCTTTATTAGCCGCGAGCTAGCCGACTTCAATTCCAGCAGTTACATCGCCAAAAAACTGTATGACTTCCAAGCCAGCTTTTTTGCCTCACCGCACTATTTGGCCCAACACCCAGAAATTACTTCCACTAGCGATCTGATAGAGCATAATTTTCTCCTTTTTGGTTTAGCCCGCTTTGAGCAGCAACATGATTTCGAAAACGATATTCGATTGAAATTAAAAAGTAATTTTACCAGTCCCAACCCAGAAGCCTTGATTGGCGCTGCGGTAAGTGGCATGGGGATTCTACTAGTTGGAAAAAAACACATCCATCGTGAACTCGATAAAGGCTTACTGGTTCCTGTGCTCCCAGAGATTAAAAAACCGACCCAAGCCACCTATGCCTACTATCCAAAGTTAGATTACAATCACACTAAAACGCGTCTATTTCTGGAATTCATTCAAGAAAAAGCCCAACACGTTTAAGTCTTATCTCACTACTGTCGTTTGGTTTCCTACAGGGTTTATATCTTGGACGATTCTTATGGCAGGAAAAAAAGGCACACCACAAACGGAATTTATTCGTAATGGCGCAGATCGCATACAACAGATTTTCATTCTGTTGATTGCCACTAACTGGATTCTGCTGATCGGCTTTTGGGTGCAGATGTTTTATTTACCACGAAAGATCAGTATCTTGCTTTCATTGCTGCTGCTAACCTATAACCTTATTTTACTGCGTGTTGGTAGTATCCGTGCACGGCGATTTGAGGATGACGCACTGCGCTTTACAATTACCTTTGCGAGTTTTCTCACTGCCATCGCCTCTTGGGTACTCTATTTTTTCTAATCCTCTTTTTGCCTTCCCTCTAGCCATCAATAAAAAAGCCAGCAGCTTGCGCTACTGGCTTAATAAAACCGTCACCGTCTTTTAGGATAAAGCATCGAACAGTCTTACCCTATTGGTCGGTTTTGCTCTGCGACCCTTTTTGCTTCATCTAACGGGTTGGGTGCTTCACGACCAAATAACTGATACAGCGCTTGTTCGCTGTTATTGTTCAAGACCAATATCTCTATGCGACGGTTGATATCACTGGTGGGATTCTCGCTATCTAACAACATGGTATCTGACATTGCTGACACCTGAACCACACGTTCAGCAGGCATACCACCATACTCCAACACGCGACGCGCTTTTTGCGCACGACGGCCTGACAACTCCCAATTGTTGCCGCTTGTCGCGGTGGTAAACGCTGCGGCATCTGCATGACCGGTGATCATCAGCGGGTTCTCTATCACAGAAAATGTTGGGGCCAACGCCAATAACAGATCTTCAAAGTAAGGCGTCATATACGCCTGACCACGTTTAAACATCGGTTTATCTTTGTCATCGTTAACCAAAATGCGCAGCCCTTGCGGTACGACATCCACCGTCATCACATCCGATGCCGATAAGAAATCGCTTTGCCCTTTCAAGTACTCACCCAGCAACACCATCTGCTCTTGGGTTTCATAACGGCCTGCCACCAGTGACGGGCCTTCTTCACCCAAACCACCATAGCTGTCGCCATCGCCACCGACCACACTTGTGGTTAACGAGTTCCCCATATTCGCTGGGTTATATGGCATCCCCGGCACCGCCGCAGGCAGGGCGCTACCGCCCATATCCATCACAAATGGGCTGTTATCTTCAAACAGCGCAGCAAAAGGGTTCTGTGTTTGGCTGCCACCACTTAAGTGACCAACAATTTCCGCTTTTTCCTCATCGGTTGCAGCTGCCAGCACCCACATCACCAAGAAAAATGCCATCATCGCCAAAGTAAAGTCAGCGAACGCCACCTTCCACGCCCCACCATGGCCACCGTCGTCACTACGCCGAACGCCTCGCCTTACAACGATTGTCTGATGTTGACTGCGCATTACTGGAATACCTGCTGCGTAACCCACGCTTCCATTTCCGCGAAGGTTGGTTTGACATCAAGCAGGATCAATTTACGCCCCGCATCCACGGCAACCAGCGACGGTTTCTGACCCGCAAAGCTCACCATGATCGCTTTCACGCACTCAAACGCAGAAATCTCACGGCGAACACGCTTCTCCATCGCGCTGCTGAGTGGATCGAAAATACAGTAACAGAAGAAAATACCTAGGAATGTCCCTACCAAGGCTGCAGCAACGCTGACACCAATCGCTGACATATCACCATCGATATTACTCATGGTGATAACAATGCCCATTACCGCCGCCAAAATACCAAAGCCTGGCATCGCTTCAGCAATCTTGTGCATCGCTTTTGATGGTTGCAGCATATCGGCTTCAATCGCTGCCACTTCAAGTTCTAACATCCCTTCCAACTCATGCGAGGAGATTTTGCCCATCGCCAGCAAACGGAAATTATCACTAATGAAGGTGACTAGGTGAGGGTATTCCAACACTTCAGGGTAGATAAGGAACAAGCTCGATTGGAACGGGTCTTCAATATGTTCATCCAAGACTCGCATACCGCCAGTACGCACCTGCTCTAACAAGTGGTGCATTAGTGACAGCAATTCACGATAAAGCTTACGCTCGTCACGCTTATCCATTAGTCCTTTGGTTTGTTCCCACATCTCTTTGATGACTTTATCCGAGACGCCAATCACAGTCGCACCTGCACCCGCACCTAAGATGATCAGCAACTCCGCAGGTTGCCACATCGTGCCTAAATATCCGCCAGCAGCCACATAACCACCAAAGACACAGACGATGATGATCAAAAGACCCATTATTTTTTGCATGTTAGTACCTCTACTGCAGGTGTTTGATCACTACCTGTAGGTTTTTTAGTGATTGTTTATGTAGTTGACAGATCCGTGCCTCAGTCAGCTTGAGCACTAAAGCGATCTCTCTTAAGCTCATTTCATGTTTGTAATACAGGCTGAGAATAAGCTGCTCACGCTTTGGCAACTGTTGCAGCGCCAAGGTCAGCAAATTTTCATCAATCATGTTACGCACGCCACGATCTTCATAATCGAGGCTATGTAACACTTGTCCGTCTTCAAACAGTTGCTCAAGACTATGCAGCTCTTCGGCTTGTGCGGCATACAACAAGCGATGATACTCTTCTTGATCTATGTCCATGGCGGCGGCCACTTCATGCTCCGTCGGATTACGCTTCAGCTCTTTGGCAAGCAGTTTGGTCTTGTTATTGAGCTGATGCACCTTTTGCCGCAGCTGACGCGGACGCCAATCACGACGACGCAGCTCATCCAATATGGCACCACGAACACGGCGCACAGCGAAATACTGGAAGTTATCATCCATATCGCCATAGCGGCGGATCGCTTCTAGCAATCCCATCAAACCGATCTGCTCCATGTCATCCAGCCCCATAGAGCCACAGACATGCGGACGAAGCTGGTTAACGATCCGCTTTACCATTCCTAAGTGTTTGCGAATAATGGCTTCTTCATTCACCGCGGTGGGTTGTTGTTGCCATTGACTATAATCGTCTTCATGTGTGATTGACTGCGCGTCTAACATCTCACCACTCCCTGCTTTACTGAACCACCATCTTAGTGAACAGCACTTCATCAATGCGGTGGTTATACCCGTTTTGTACCAGTGCCATGGTTAGCTCTTGATGGACACGGCCTTCAAGCAACTCAATATTTTTTATTTCACGAAGCTCTTCGTAGGTTTTCTTGCTAAACATACGCAACAGTACGTTGCGTGCTAACGGCTTAAACTCGTACAACGCATCATGCGCTTCTTCAGAGCTGGTTTTCAGAGACATTTCCAACATTAAAAAGTGGGTACGCTCTGCACCGTCAATTGAAATAACAAATTTATCCAAGTTGGTGAAACGCACACGGTTATCTTCATCTGACCCACCAAAGAAGCTGATCGACACCGGTTGATCGCCACTCAATAACGAGTAAGTCGTAAATGCTGTTACACCAATAATTGAGATCGCAATTGCCACGGCAATGACTAAGCTCAATCCAATTTTATTTCCACGCGTCATCGCTAGTTCCTTAAACCAAATGGGCTACACGATTGGCTCGCTGTAGCATTGAAAGTGATGATGTCGGGGTGATCGGTTCAATCACCGATTCCGCATCCAAAGAGAGAGGGTTAGCAGCAATATCCAATGGGGTAGCCTGTTCAGGATTTGATTCTGGCGAACTATCACCGACATCCACATTCACATTGCCACCCGCCAGCTGCTTGCCTTCCAGCTCAGCTCGCAAACGCTCAACACTTTGCTGCAAGGCTTCTCGCAGCGCTGGATCTGCGGCATTGATCTGTACTGTCATCTTGCCCTCTTCCATGCGCACCGACAGTTCCAGTGCACCTAAATGAGGCGGGTCTAAACGGATGCGTGCCTGCTGCACGTCTTGTTTCATCTGCAGTTCAACTCGCTCTTTCAGCACCGAGACCATCTGCTGACCCCACTGCTGCTGGTTGGCATCCATTTTCACTGGCGCCCACTCAGCACGCGCTGCACCGTCACCGTTTTGCGCCGACTGTGCTAACAGAGACACATGCAGTGACGACACCTGCCCATCGGCCAGATCCAACTTGTGCAGCTCTGGTGTGACTGGCGTCATCGCATTGGCCATAATGCGCTCCATGGCCTGCATAAAGTTCAACTGCTCAGTGCCAGCGCTCGCTGCCGCCGTGCCACCAGCTAAGCTCGATGCTGGCATCAGATCCGCCGCCATAGGCTGAGACAGGTGCGCAGCAAATTGACCCGATTGACGTGCCATTTGTACCGACACATCTTGCAAGCCATCGGCCGTACGCATCATGCCAATCACTTGCTCACGCAAGGTGCTACCGAGCTGATTAACCACGTTAAGTACGCGGTACTGTCCTTCCGGGGGCAGTTGATCTAACAGAGGTTGATCGTGGTTAAACACCCAATCTTGACCATCAGCAAGGCCCTTAAGTTGATCGTAAAGATCAAACCAATACGCCTCGCGATCTTCTGGCATACCGTTAAAGATGCCATCTGATTGTCTACCCACCTCTAACGACGCTTGAGGTAACCCCAACAGCTGGGCAAACAGATCCCCCCCTTCGCCTTGTGCGCCAGCTTGCCCTTTCGCAATGGGCGCTGATCCCCTTGCTGAGGCATTGCCAGACGCTGCTGAGCTTGAACCTGCATTAAAACCTACGGTACTCATGCGCCACCGCCCAATTCCACATTGTGATAGGCTGAGACGCCTTCACGTTGCTGCTGATAGTTAGCTAATAGCTGACCAACGCGCGTTTTCTCTATTTCGCAGGCCGTCATCGCATCGAGGTGGATCTGTTTCAAAGTAAGCAACTCGGTTTTCAAGCTCTGCGCCAAATCCGGTTGCTGCTTTAATGCCAACAACAGCTTATGGATTTGTCGATCCAGCTTGCGCACCTCATCCCACGCATCATCACGCACCAACTGCTGTAACTTAGCGCCGATGCGGCGTAGCAACGTGGCATTAATATCCATGTGTCGCTCCGAAGTTCTGCCATGCTTCTTGAACATTGCCCATTACCGCTCTCACTTCACCCAGCACCTCAAGGTCATTGCGCGAACTGGCTTGAAACAGTTTCAGGCTGCAAAACTCATACAGCCCACTCATCTGCTTAGCTAGCTCGCCGCCCTTTTCCATATCCAGCGCACTGTTCAGGCCACCAATAATGTCAATGCACTTCGTGACGGCTTCACCTTTCTCTTTAAAGCGTTTGGCCTGCATGTGGCCTTCTGCTCGCTCTAGGTTGTCCATAAAACCATTGATCAACATCATCACCAATTGGTACGGGCTGGCGGCAGCGGCTTGGGCTTCTACATTTACTTGGTGATACGCATCAAAGCCGTTCTCATCCATCAACATTTTGTGTGCTCCTTAAAACATGAACATGCCACTGGTGTTAGCCATCTGTGACATCACTTGCTGCATCGCGGTATATTCGCGCAAGTAGCGGTTGTAAGTACTTTCCATACGTTTATCGAGACGTTCGGTTTTCTCATCAACGCGATCGATATTGCCTTGCAGGGTATCTTGGCGGCTCTTTAGCAAGTTACCGCCTGAGTTGGCACTACCGGTATAGGGATCTATAGCTTTTTCCAGCGAGGCGATAGCACCATTTTCGCCTAAGAAAATCGCATCGATCTTCTCTGGATTTTCATTCAGGGCTTTTTCAAAGCGTGCCGAGTCAATCTTTAATGTCCCGTCACGGTTAGCTTCAATGCCGATGCTGTATAGCGTGCCTTCATCAAATTGGCCACGGGTGACATTGTTAAGCATATTCTTCAAGCCGCGTGCAGTGCCATCGCCTGCTAGCGCGCCCGCTTGGGTAATGGTGATGCTGTTATCGTCATCATCGTCGTCATCAGAGCCATCATCTTCGTCGTTTTCTAACGCATAGTCAGTTTTAGTGTGCTTATTAAGGGTGTTGACCAGAGCGTTATAAGCATCAACAAACTCTTTCACCGCATCGGTCGAGGCTTCTTTGTCGCTACCGACCACCAAGGTGATTGGCTCATCACCTGACTGCTGCGCCTTGGTTAGTTCGATGGTGACGCCATAAATGGCGTTATCGATAGTATTGGTGCTGTTCTCAATCTTCAGACCATCTTCACCACCCAGGTAAACAATGGCATTCTGAGCCGCGTTTAGTTCTTGGCGCTCTGCGAAGAACTCACTGAAATCATCGTTTGAGCTAACCGTAAAGGCATTCTCTTCACCGGTTTCGTTACTGGTTAGCACCAAACTGCGCTCACCGCCGCTCTGTACCACCGTGGCGGAGACCTCAACGCCTAAATCGTCCGCTTCAGTATTGATAAAGTCCGCTAAATCCTGCACATTCTTATCGCCCTCAGCATTAAACTGGGCAAAATCGACGGTGATGCTTTCGCCACCCAGCTCAATGGTGATCTCGCCCTCTTCTGGCAGCGCATCCCCTTTTAGGGTAAAGGCATCTTGCTGCGCTTTCGCCAATTGGCTAACAAACAGATCATACGAGCCTTCACGCGCATACTGATTGGCAGAGGCGTTAAAGAAGCCCTCTTCACTTGGCGTGGCACTGTTTTTAACAAAGCTGCTATCTGTGCTGTTTAAGCCGCCCAATGCGGAGCTAAAACGGCTAAAGGCCGAATCGATATCTTTCCACGCATCAAGCTGCGCCTGATAGCCTTGCTTTTGGCTAGCATACTGAATATCAAACGGCTGACGCTGCAGCATCACCATTTGTCGCGCCATCGACGCCGGATCCATCATCGACATAACTGTCTCCCTGGTGCATTACGCACTCGAATAAGCTAACGGGTAAATGCAAGAAGTGTTCCAATATTAAAAACATGGTTTTTTGACCACTTCTTGCCACTAATTGGGTTTAAACGCTAAAAACGGCGATTTTTGCAAGAACGGCAGAAATGCCGAACGCTGCGAGCGGAAGTGGTGCTTCCGATAGGCGGAAGTGGGCATTGCCGTTTCCGCTGCTACACAACAGCCGCTGCAACAAATAAAGCAACAGGCTAGGCAACGAGCAGTGCAACAAAGTAAAACCGCGTAAACTATGGATATACAGCGACACAAGCGAGAAGAGACTTAAGTGATCTTAAGCCAAACGACAGGCGAATAAGTGGAAGATAAAACAGGCTTTTTTAACAAAAAAGAGTAAACAATAAAGGGAGATAATTAGCCGTTTAACGCTCAATAAACAAACAAAAAACCGCCCTCAACAGAGAGGCGGTTTTTTAGCAGCGTTGGACGATGGTAGACGTAGTCGCCTCACCACCCTCCTTTAACTACGCTGATTTAGCCATAGGTATTAGCCTACTAGGCTCATTACCATGCCAGACATGCCGTTTGCTTGAGAAAGCATAGACATAGACATTTGCGTTAGCATCTGGTTCTTCATCATGTTTGAAGACTCAACCGCGTAGTCAGTATCCATGATACGGCCTTTCGCCATTTCAGTGTTCTCACGCATGTTACCAAGGTTGGTAATGGTGTGGTCTAGACGGTTGATGTTCGCACCCAGTGAAGAACGGATATCGCCAGTAGCATCAGTTAGCGCATCAGCAAGGCCCATTAGTCCCGAAGCAGCAGCAGAATCATCAAAATCACCATCCGCTAGTGCGTCAACAGCAGTCTGAACTGCCGCTAGCTGATCTGATACATCGACAGTCAACTGCTCTTGATCTGATGCGCCAATTTGGAATGTCATCGCTTCTGATAGCTTACCTGAATCGCTCAGTAGGTTATTACCAGAACCAAACTCAGTGTTCTCCATGATGCTGACAAGTTCGTCTTGTAGTTCATCCCACTCAGCTTTCATTGCAGCGCGCTCGTTGACATCGTTGGTGTCGTTCGCGCCTTGGGTGGCTAGGTCTTTCATGCGGTGTGCGATGTTAGTCATCTCATCAAATGCACCTTCTGCAGTTTGTAGCAGACCGATTGCATCTTGAGAGTTACGCGAAGCAACCGTTAGGCCATTTACTTGCGATTGTAGGCTAGTTGCAATCTGTAGGCCCGCTGCATCGTCAGATGCAGAGTTGATACGAAAACCGGTTGAGATGCGCTGCATCGCTTGGTCCATACCAGAAGCTGTTTTGTTTAGGTTGTTTTGCGTTAGCAAAGACGTGTAATTAGTGTGGATAGATAGCATGGTAATTCCCTCAGTTGGTAATGCTGTTCTCTTTTCACTAATTGGAAACGGCGATCCAATTTGTGCTCTTAAAGATCCAATAAAAAAAATTTCCACCTCGGCAGAAATTTTTTTTTCTTAAACCTAAATAGCGTGATTTCCCACGTATAAACACACCTAAATGGCCATTTGCTTAAACAATCAACAGCAACAGCAGCACCAATGCCAAAAAAGCTCCGACCCAGACTCGAGCGGCCAGCTGCCCCTTTTGATGAGTAATTGGGTTGCCATGATCCAAACGCCATAATAGCTGTACCGGCTCGTTGACTTCGCCACGATTAACCACCACACGCCAGCCGCCGTTGAGGCTCGGCAAGAGCTGAATATCGTCTGGTTTATTAAGTGTGGAAGCGAGCAACACCGCTTCGCCATGTTGGATCTGCCAGCTGATCTGCTGCACTTGGCCATCAATGGTGACGCGCAGTTGCAACACCCCATCACCCCGCAACTGCAGTGCAGGGCTGCTCTGCTGCGCCGAAGTGGCTTGGCTATAGGGAGGTTCGGGACGAGTCGCGGTTAGACTGCTCGGTTGATACAACATGCGCACCACTTGCCACTGCGCGAGGGGCATCTGCAGTTGCGGCCACTGCTGTTGCCCTTGTTGCGTGCCAACATGCACCGCAGTTTTCGCTGGCTGAGACTGCTGTTGTTCGCTTTTAAGTTGTTGTGGGGGGATCTGACTGAGGCGATCTAACCCTGGGGGAAGTTGCGGCTGCATAACGGCTCCTTGTGGTAAGGAGCAGTTGGCGATAGTGGCCATAGGTGTCGAGTGAGCATCAGTTCTGACGCTGAACGACAGCGATGCTCCCAAAAATGACGGAAAGGTTAAATGACAGGTTGGTTAAAAACGTTAGAAAGCATAAGTTACAAATTTAGCCGATCTTACAGATCGGCAAGTAGCGACACCACAGTGTGGCGGTGCACATGGGCTTGCGCTTTTAAGTTATGGTAAGCCACCGCAAAACGATCACTCTCGCCGAGCATCGCATCCAACTGCTGCATCACCTTATCTAACTGGGTGGCAGCCAGCTGACCATTGCGATCATTGAGCTCGTCCATTTTGTGCTGCACTTCGCGGTTGTGCTCGCGTACCTCTTGCAAGCTCTGCTTAACTTGCGCCAGCATACGCTTGGCTTCCACCTGCGTCTTTTGCAGTTGTGCTTTGCTGTCGGTTTTCCAGTTTGTCGGCTCAAAGCGCGGCGCGGTGCTTTCTAGCTTGGCTTTATTGGCTTGCCCGGCGGGAAAGCGTTCCCCTTGCCCAACCACACGCATATGTTGGCTCAGGTGCTGCCAGTCCTCTTCGCTGGCGGAAAAGACCAACTGACGCTGGCGATCTAAGCCTACCCCAACCCCTTGCGGGTTAAATACCTGCCGAAACTGTGCGGCCTGCTTTTCCGGTGAGGCGCCCGCTTCTAAGCGCACCGGTACCGCGCTAGCACCGCCTTTGGCAAAATTAAAAATTAAGGTTTCATCGCGCTGCGTTGCGGTGCGGCTATCGAGTCCTTTAAGGCGAAATTGCGTACGCGCTTCACCTTGAAAGACCGGTTTTAGCTGGCGATCCAGTACCGCTTGGCCGCGATGCTCGGCCTGACTAAAGCGCTCCTCCATAGTCGCTTTGAGTGAATCGAGCTGCTGCGCCATAGTCGAGGTATTACCTTGCCCTTTCAGCACATGGTGCAGGCGCTTGCTTAGTTGTGCGAGGCCATTACCAATGTCAGTAAGGGTGCGTTCGGCTACTTGCCCAGCGGCCATTTTATTTTGCGCGCGCTGGATCAAGCTCTGCTGACGGGTATGCTCCGGTGTCAGGGTGCGCGAGAGGCGCAATGGATCCGCTTTTTGTGTATCAGGCACGGCAGCTGCGGCCTGATTACGGCGCGCGATCACCGGCTGACGGTTATTAATGCCTGCGGCTGTTGAGCGTAAGTCGTTTACCTGAGATACCATTGCTGCCCTACTGCTATTGGTTGTGATGGGATGCTAAATACAGTGCGTGTATTAACCCAATTACATCATATTAAATAAAGACATATTGGCGGTCTTAATATAGGTCGCCTGCGTCGCCTGCAATGCTAACATGTAGTTATTAAATTGCACCATTGCATCGGCATAATCGAGGTCTTCTAGCTCGCCAATCAAGGCATCGTTAAATAGACTCACTTCTGAGTGGCCATTTTCCATAGTGGTTAATGAATTTTGACGGCTACCCAAATCGGTGATCGCACTGCTTACCGAGCCCAAGGTTCTATCTAGCATCCCTAGGCTGCGTTCAATCACATCGTTCGTCGCGTGATCAAAGTCTGGGTCTTGTAGCGCGGCAATCAGCTCATCCATCTGATCCAGCAAGTTGCCATCATCACCAAACAACAGATCGCCGGCATTGATGTTAAGCTTGATGGTCACCCCGTCACCAACCACCACTTCTCGCACCCCATCATCACCGTTATAGACCCAATTACCATCCGCATCACGCTCTAATGGCTTGGTATTAACTTCATTGCCAGCAAACATGTATTTGCCGTTTTCATCTTTGGCGTTGATTAAACTAACAATGGTGTCTTGCAACTGCTCTAGTTCGCTCGCCATCGCTGCAAGCTCGTCTGGGCCGTTAGTATCGTTACCTGCCCACAAGATAAGATCGCGCACTTGGTGCAACACATCGACGGTGTTGCTCATGTAGGTCTCTTGTTTTTTCAGCAAAATATCTGCTTGTTCGATATTACCTTGATACTGGCTAATCGCCGCTTGTTCACGCTGCAAACTTAGCACGCGGGTCGAGGCCATTGGATCATCGGATGGCAATAGCAGACGCTTTCCAGTGGCCATTTGCTGCATCAGTTTATTGATGCCCAGTGAGTTCTGATTAAGGCTGCCGGACATCATCAAGCTATATTGGTTAGTACTGACTCGCATTATTTACTCCGCTTAATTTCCGGTTTAGAACAACTGCATCACTGAAGCAAACACCTGATTGGCGGTGTTAATCACCTGCAGGTTAGCTTGATAAGATTGCTGGTAAGTCATTAGATTTACCGCTTCTTCATCCATGTTGACACCACTGGTGCCGGATTTTTCAATCGCGGCTTGCATATAAATGCTGCTTGCTGCATCGTGATCTGCCTGCGCCTGACGGCTTTTTACAGCGATGTCAGCTAGCAAAGACGAGTAGGCACCACCCAAGGTCACCGAGCCTAAATCACCAATTTCAAACTCTTGATCTTTAATATCAATCAGCTTTAATAGGTTGCTGTTATCACCCGGTGTACCGTCACCAGATAACGCCAAGTCTTCCGGACGGAAGCCTTCTGCAATTGACAAGCTTCCCGCTGGGTTAGCTGGATCGTAAGTAAATAGGGGCTTACCCGGCTCACCGTTAAGGTCAAACCCTTCGGCCAGTTGAGCATTAAACGCATCGGCAAACTCTTGCGCGATATCATTGATGGCATCCAGTGCCGGTTCGAGCACATCACGCTCGTACTTTGATAGTGCGCCCATCTTGCCGCCCATGTCGTCATCCAATGGGAAGTTCTGTCCATTCAGGCTCAGGCTCACCAGTGTGCTGCGTGGGTTATTCGGATCAGGTTGTACGTCAAATGTCGCCGCATTGCTGCCGGTTAACAGTGGCTGACCATTCGGCAAGGCGATATCTAAGGTGCCATCACCCGCATCGGTAATGCGCACATCCATCAGCTCAGACAGCTCGGCAATCAACACATCACGTTCATCTTCTAGTGCCGAGGTATTGGCACCACGTGCTTGCCCATCTCGAATGCTATCGTTAAGGCTCGCCAAGTTGCCCAGCAAACTATTGGCATGCGCTGCCGCACTGCTACGTTGCTGGTTTAAGTCATCGTATTGGCCATTCATCGAGCTGTTAAGCTGATTAAAGCGGTTCGACAAGGCTTCGGCTTCACTGACAATCTGTTGGCGATGTGCCGACGAATACGGTGAAATACTTGAGCCATTCAGTGAAGTGAAAAAGTTATCAAAACCCGCACTCAAGTTAATGCCATCACTACCCAGCAAGGTCTCTAAACGCTTTAATTGCTGCGCGCTAGTTGAGGCTGCGCCCAACTGTGAGGTACTACGAAATAGCTGATTGGTTTGATATTGATCGGTGACACGGCGAATCGCCTGTACTGACACACCATTGCCGGCATCGTTCATGCCGATACCTTTGGCACCAATCGCACCCAGCTGAACCTGCTGGCGGCTGTATCCTGGGGTGTTGATATTGGCTACGTTCTGTGAGGTCACATTAAGACCAATCTGGCTTGCCTGAATCCCCGACAAACCAATATTCATCATGCTCATACGTCATTTTCCTTGCGCAGTGTGGACAGCAATGGCTGTGCGAATGCGGCACTATGGTGCGCCGTTTCTGCTGGCTTCTGTTGTTGTAAATCGACCTGTGCGATCTCAGACTTAAGTGCTAAGCCTGATTCGTTAGCAGAATTGTCTAAGCCTAACTGCGGCCCAAGCTGGCGAACAATAACATCGGCCAACCCCGTGTTACGCTTGGCCATCTCCATCGAGATCTGCCCATCGAAGAACTCTTGGTAGGTTTTGCTTTCGCGGCTGCGGAGCATGCTCTCGTCATCGCCCATGGCTTCGCTGGCCTTGCGCATCTGCTTGAGCACCATCTGCAAGAACATCGATTCAAACTGCTCGGCGACCTTCTCCAACGCGTGTTGCTGATCATCGGCAATTTTGAGATTTTCTAGCTCACGGCTATCAAAGGTGGTGATGGTGCCTACCGGTAAGCTGTGTCCGTTGGCCGCAATGCGCCCCATCGACTCCGCTTGAATCGCCATCGGGTTGATTGGCATTGTTACAACTGTCATTAAATCACCACCAGCTCTGCATCTAACGCGCCTGAGGTATGTAGCGCTTGTAAAATTGCCATAAGATCGTCTGGCGAGGCGCCTAAGCTGTTAACGGCAGCAACTATGGTCTCTAGCTCTACCCCTTCCGGCCAAATAAACATCGGATTACGCTCTTGATCTATCTCTAAATCAGACTCTGGGGTAACCACGGTCTGCCCACCTGAAAACGCATTAGGTTGACTAATATTAAAGGCTTCGCGAATCGTCACAGTAAGATTGCCGTGGCTGACAGCAGCGCGACCGACGCGCACACCATTGCCCACCACAACTGTACCGGTACGCGTATTAAACACTACCCGAGCACGTTGACGGCCGATATCGACAGTCATCTCTTCCAGCATCGACATGAACACCACACGCTGTTCAAAATCTTGCGGTGCAGCCACCTCTACGCGAGCATTGCTCACCGCTCTTGCGGTATCAGGGCCAAAGATGTCATCGATAGTACGGGAGATGTTTCTGGCGGTAGTGAAGTTGGGACGTTGCAGGTTAAGCACGACGCTTTGCTGAGTGGTGAACGTTGACGGGATTTCACGTTCAATAATACCGCCAGCGGGAATGCGCCCGGTAGTTGGCACGTTAATGGTAATGCTCGACCCTGAGCGACCTTCCGCCTTAATTCCGCCAACCACGAGGTTGCCTTGTGCGACAGCATAAACATCACCATCGATGGCACGCAGCGGGGTCATCACCAGTGTACCGCCACGCAAGCTTTTCGCATCACCAATCGATGCAACAGTGATGTCGATAGTCTGTCCGACCCCAGCTAATGGCGGAATCGACGCATGCACACTCACTGCAGCCACGTTACGCAGCTTAGGGTCGATATTGTCGGGCAGTTGCAAGCCAAATTGACGCAGCATGTTAGTAACAGATTGGCTGGTGAATTTCACTTGGTTGCGGTCACCGGTGCCATCCAAGCCGACCACCAAGCCGTAACCAACCAGTTGGTTATCACGTAGCCCTTGAATATCCACGAGATCAATCAGGTGACGTTCATTGTGCTGATCGGCGAATGCGGAATCAATGAACAGGAAGGGCGCGATTAACGCGCCAAATAGAATCAGCAGTTGTTTAATCATCACAACCTCTTAAATCGGGAATAGCGGATTTGCAAACAGCTTGGTTAACCAACCTGCTTCGTTGGCATCCGCCAACACACCACTTTGTGAGTAAGTAATTCGCGCATCACCAATACGTTGGGATGAGATAGAGTTGCCGTTGGTAATATCATCGACCCGTACTAGGCCATTTAAGCGGATAAACTCATCTCCTTGGTTAAGACGAATCCACTTTTCGCCGCGGATACGCAGCACGCCGTTGGGTAAGACTTCGTGCACCACCACGGTAATCGAGCCACTGAGCGAGTTACGTTGCGAACTGGCGGAGTTACCGCGAAAATCACGGCCTCCAGATAAATTGCCATCAAAGCTGCCACCCGCCCCGCCACCGGTAGAGAATGCCCCCCCCGCGTTGGCGCCAGAGGTCTTGCCAAAGTTGGTGTTTGCCGTTTTACTGGAGCGTGTGTCTTCATCCAGACTAACGGTTAGCATATCGCCGACACGATAGGCACGGCGATCTTGAAACAGGGTAAACATATAACCATCACGATAAAGCGAACCGTGCTCTGCGTCAGGCAGAGAGTAGTCCAGCACTGGCGGAGCATACGCTTCGTCATCCTGCTCAGGACGCTCATCGATGAGTGCTGTCGGTGAGGCACACCCAGTTAAAACTAACATTGAGACCATCAATGCCGATTTCAGCCAGCCTAATAGGGTTCGTTTATCATTCATTGTTATAGTACCTGCGTGACGTACTTCAGCATTTCATCCGAAGAAGAAAGGGCTTTGGCATTCATTTCATAACCGCGCTGAGTAGTGATCATATCGACCATCTCTTCTACAACCTGGACGTTAGAGCCTTCGAGTACACCTTGCTTGAGCTGACCGAATGCCCCTTCACCACCGATACCTTCAATCGCTTCACCACTTGACGCGGTTTGACGGAACAAGTTTCCGCCAAGCGCTTCTAAGCCGGCCGGGTTGATGAAGTTAGCCAAGGTGATTTGGCCAATTTCCTGTGGGAAATCATCATTGGCCACTTTTGCCGTCACGATACCGTCACGACCGACAGTGATCGTCTCTGCATCTTCAGGAATCTGGATGTTTTGTGCCAATGGTAAGCCTTGCGCCGTTACCATCAGACCTTCGGAGTTAAGGTGGAACTGACCATTACGGGTATAAGCCAATTCACCATCTGGGGTTTCGATTTCGAAAAAGCCTTGCCCATCTACAGCCAGATCCAAGCTCTGGTTGGTGGTCATGTAAGCACCTTCAGTGAAGACTTTTTGCGTGCCCATTACGCGCACACCACTACCGAGTTGAATACCGCTCGGTAGCTCATTCACTTCATCTGCCATCGCACCCGGTTGGCGTTGAATTTGATAGAACAAATCTTCAAACGCCACGCGGTCGCGCTTGTAGCCAACGGTGTTAACGTTGGCAAGGTTGTTCGAGATGGTCGCCATTTTTGTGTCTTGCGCGGCAAGACCCGTTTTACTTATCCATAACGCTGCGTTCATTCCAATATTCCTTAAGCGCGGATCAGACGGTTACCGGCTTCTGCCAAGGTTTCTGCCGTCTGCATCATTTTTAGTTGTACTTCGAAGTGACGGCTCAGCTGCATTGAGGCGATCATCTCTTCTACTGCGACCACGTTGCTCTGCTCTAAGAAGCCTGACACCATGGCAACGTCTTCCGCGGCAGGCTCCATCTCCTGATCGCGACGCATGAACAAGCCGTTGTCGAGCTTGATGAGATCTTGTGGTTCAGGATTGACCAATTTCAGCTGACCAATCTGAACCGAAAGATCTTCACCGTCAGGAACGATGCTGATGGTGCCGTCCTGGCCAAAGGCGATCTGGCTATACAACGGGATATTCACTTCTTCTTCTCCCGCACCAATCAAAGCCAAACCGTTTAAGGTGACATCGCCATCTTCGTTGCGCTCTAGGTGACCCGCTCGCGTCATCGCTTGCTGGCCATCTTCCATTTCGACCACAAAGAAGCCGTCGCCTTTAATGCCGACATCTAAATCACGCCCAGTCTGCTGCAATGCCGCAGGGGTAAAGTTGGTGCCAGAGCTCTGCGCCTGTACCAAGGCACGCGAGTCGTATCCCGTGCCCTGCAGAGCGAAGGCTTGAGCGCGTTCCATATCAGCGCGAAAGCCTTGTGTATTCACATTTGCCAGGTTATTGGCACGTACCTGCTGAGCGGTAAATGCGCGACCAGCACCGCTGGCCGCTGTAAAAATAAGACGATCCATGCCTTAGCCTTAGATGTTAAACAGAACTTGAGTCAACTGCTGCTGCGTTGACAACGACTGTGCATTGGCTTGGTAGTTGCGCTGTGAGGTCATCAAACCAACCAACTCACCAGTTAGGTCGACGTTTGACTGTTCGATATAACCCGCACTCAATGAACCCAAAGTACCGCTGCCCGGCTCGCCCATCAGAGGCTGACCTGATGCCTGTGTTGCAGCCCATGCGGTATCACCCACTTGGCTTAAACCACCCGCATTCGGGAAATCAGCAAGAACAATCTGTCCTTGGGTGACAGATTCACCGTTGCTGTAGTTTGCAAACACCATACCGCTGTCGTCGATGCTAATGCCGGTTAGCTCACCTGAGGTGTGACCATTACTGCGGTTCGTCGATACAGCAAACTCACTGCCATACTGGGTTGAACCAGACATAGAGAGCGCAATGTTCATCTCTGCTGCGCCCGGAGGGTTGAAGACAAGATCGACGTTATCTGCTGGCGCAGTGATCTTACCGTTTTCATCGAACTCTACATTGGTAACAGCACCATCCATCACCTCGCCGTTCATGGCGTAGTTCACTTCCCACTCGTTTTCACCGGTTTTAACAAAGTACTGCGTTAGAGTGTGCTCGTTCCCTAGCGAGTCATACACAGTGGTGGTGTACGATGAGTTGAAGCTATCGCTGTCTTCTGGATCGAAGGCAATACGGTTACCGTCTTCATCTTCGATGATCTTTGAGCCAGCATCGAAGTTGGCGGTGAAGTCAACGCGAGTGGTCGCTTGTGCGCCAACTGATGCGGTATTAACGTGAATATCGCCCACGCTACCGGTTTGCAAGTTGCCGTTAGCATCGGTGGTGTAACCCTGTACACGCAACCCTGCACTGTTTACTAAGAAGTTATCTTTGTCTTGCTGGAACATGCCCGCGCGTGAGTAAACGTTCTGCCCATCTTCACCACGTAATACGAAGAAGCCATTACCACCGATCGCTAAGTCAGTACTACGACCGGTCATCGCTTGACCACCGTCGGTGAAAGTTTGCGATAGACTCGCAATTTCAACACCGCCGCCCATACCGCCATTCATAATGGCTGAGAATTCAGCACGTGAAGACTTAAAGCCAACGGTAGATACGTTAGCGATGTTGTTTGAAATAGTGTTCAGTTCTTGAGAAGTGGTATTTAGACCACTCATTGCAATATTAAAACTCATGTCTTTAACTCAACTTAAATTCGAAAACTCACCGCTAGCGGTTGTGATTAGCAAATAGATTTTGGAACGGGGTGACACCGGGGTTATCGCTGTCACTTGTCGGCCTGTCGCCATACTCGGTCACATTGAAGAATGGTACATAACCTAGACCAGCAATCAGGAACTCTGGAGAGCCGCCGCCTGGTGGAATACGCATTTTTTCAATCGTGCCAGAAATCATAATTTCGGGGGTATAGCTGCTGTCGTCAGTCACGACTTTCAACTCATAGTCACCATCAGCCAAATCGAGCGCTTTAGGATCGAGGGTAAAGGCGATGGCGCCTTCACTGTTCCCACCAAGATCAATGGTCTCAACCAGTTCGCCATCTTCGTTGCGAACTTCGATCTTCAACTCTTCAACACTGCTGGTTAGCTGCACAATACCATCGAGCGCTTCGCCCTCTAGTTCAACCTCATTGGTGCTGACCATGACGTCTTGCCCGACCATGCCAGCAGTGGTAAGCACTTGAATATTATCAAGTAATACCATTTGATTGGTCACAGTGCCGTTCATAGTCTGCATGGTCTCAACTTGCGTCATCTGCGCCAATTGGGTCATGAACTGCGTCGTATCAAGCGGATCCAATGGGGTTTGGTTCTGGATCTGTGCCACCATCAGGGTTAAGAAGGTGTTGTCTGCCTGACCATTCGATGCTATCGGGTCTTGTCCCGATGTGGTCGACGTGGTTGAGGTGCTGTTGGTGGTTGCAAATGGAGTGCTCATTGTTCTTCCTTATTGACCCAACTTGAGAATGCCTTGCTGCATACTGCGCGCCCGGCTGAGCACTTCGACGCTGGTTTCAAAGCTACGCGAAGCTGACATCATGTCTGCCATTTCAGAGACAACGTCAACATTCGGGTACCAAACGTAGCCCTCTTCATCGGCAATCGGGTTACCCGGCTCGTAACGACGTTGTGCATCGCCACCAGCTTCGACGACGTCAAGCACCTGAACTTTTGCGGTGCGATGGGCGCTATCTTGGCCGATCAATTGCCCTTGAGATTGCTGGTAAACCGTAGCAAAAACTGGCTGACGTGAACGGTATGCACCCGCTTCTGTGGTTGAGCCTGAATCGGCATTGGCCATGTTGCTGGCAATGGTGTTAAGTCGCAGCGTCTGCGCTGTCATCGCAGAGCCGGCTATCGTGTAGATATCACTAAATGACATATCACTGTCCCTGAATTGCAGTGGCCAAGCCTTTGAACTTCATGTTCAAAAAGGTCAGGCTGGTTTCAAAATCCATGGCGTTTTGCGCAAATTGCGCCTGCTCCACCCCAAGCTCAACCGTATTGCCATCAAGATTGTGGTTATACGGCATGCGATACATCAGATCGTGGCTCTGTGCACTTGGGGTGCGTTGCCCCTGCTGCAGACGTGATTCCACCTCTGCCATCGCCGCAGAGAAATCGATATCCCGAGCTTGGTATCCCGGTGTATCAACATTGGCGAGGTTTCCCGCTAAGACCTTGGCACGCTCAGCGCGAAGGTTTAGAGTGTGGGTGTGGACGCCAAGCGCTTTGTCAAAACTGATTCCCATGGATGTCCTGTTTAATTAACCGAAGATGCCCATTACATACAAATAGCGTGCCAAGTTTTAAGACACTGATACAAAAGGAAAAACATGACTAATACGCCAGTAGCGGAAGTGGCACTTCCGCCAAGCGGAAACAATATATGGGGAAAAAACCGCCTACTTCCGCTTTTGTGGTGTGGGGGGATGCTTATCAGCCTCAACAGCACCGCCAGCGACGAAACTGCAATGCCTACGGCCCATATTGAAGCGGCGCTAACCACGCAGATCAGCGCGGAAATTGCTCAGTTTGGAAAAAAAAATGGCTGGCCTGATATTTCGCCAGCAGTATCTATTCAACTCCCTGCGGGGAGCCAACGACTCTCTGTTTGTGAGCAGCCACTCACTACTCAACGCCGAGATCGACGCCACTATCCTGGTGGGCGTTTACGCTATCAGATCGATTGTGGAGAAGTGTGGACAATCAGCGCAAGCGCTGTGGTTGATTACTCGATACCCGTGATTTATGCGGCGCGCACCCTAGGCAAAGATCATATTCTTATTGCAGACGATCTGGTCGTTGAGCATCGCAGTGTGGGGCAACTCAACCGCCCCCATGTTCACACGTCAACCCAAGCGGTTGGACGACGCCTTGAACGGCAAGTAAGACAAGGCAGTGGGTTAGCCGCCGATCGCCTTGCCCCCGCCTATGCGATTCGCCGCGGGGCAACGGTCACCATTGTGGCGGAAAAAGGTGATTTCAGTGCCACAATGCACGGAACAGCAGAGCAAAACGGTTATATCAATGACAGAATTCAGGTTCGAAATGATCGGTCAGGCAAACGAATTAAGGCCACAGTTGTCAATTCAACCACTGTAACTACCCATTTCTAGGGAGTTTGCCACCAAAAGTGTGATGTTAATCCAAAAAAGATTTAATGAGTGGCGAAAAAACGTCGTTGATATTCAGTGTCAGAACTTTTGTCGGAGAAATAATATGATTGATTTTAATCCTAGCGCACATAGCACACTGAATATTAATAGCAGCACATCTCAACGCCTTGATAACAGCATTGATAACAAAGAAGAGCAAGAGATCAATCTCTCGATTCCTCAACAGGTCGTACGCAATGTTAGTGAACAGGCAAAAATTCTCGAATCAATTCGTAACGAGCTGCATGAAATGCCTGACGTTGATCTGGATAAGGTTGAAGCTATCCGTGAACAGCTAGAAAACGGTGAATTTGAACTCGATTTACCTGAGTTAGCACAAGCCATCAAAGAGACACACGACAGAGACTAACCCGATCCTACCGTATTCGATACATTGCGGTAAGATCCTAATGAGCAGTAAATCATGAGCAGTAAAAAAGTCATCGCAATAAAAACATTCATCTCTGAGCTGCGTGAAGATATTCAAGGGTATACCCAACTTCAACAGCTTCTTGATTCTCAACACAAGGCGATGATAAAGCGTGATAGCCGCTCATTACAGTCATTATCTAAGCATCACAACGTATTACTGTCTCAACTTAACGCTCGAGCACTACATCGCTCTGAACTCTTGAAAGTCTTTGGATTACCCGACAATGCGATGGGAGTCAGCAAGCTGATCAATGCATTGCCTGATGAATATGCCAATAAAGTTCTGACACTCTGGAATGAGCTGCAGACGTTAGTGCACGCGTGTATGCGCAACAACGAGCGCAACAGTAAACTGCTTAATATGCAACACCAAATCATGACTCAGGTGACTCAACCGGAGCAACCGCAAACGTACGAGCCAGCCTAACTGGACACGGTACACTGCGATCAAAAAAGGCCACAACTGTGGCCTTTTTTATTGTCTACGAGTCCTACTACGGTTTAGCGCTGTACGTTACGTAAATAGGACTGCATCGCCATCTCATCACTTAACTTTTGCTCTTGGCGTGCTTCGACACGTAACTGCTGCTTCTCGCGCCGCCCTATCACGGTTTCCAATGTTTTGACACTCACATGTTGCTTAACAACATCTTGCTGTAAACGTCGTTGTTCTGATTGGGCAAGCGCCAACTGTTGCGCTTGCACTTTGGCTAAATGTTGCAAGCTATCGCGAATGGTCGAGCGATTTTGCCAAGCAAGTGCTGATTCACCGTTTACCACCTGACAAGTATCATACAGCTCACCGAGCATTTGTAACTGCTCGCCCTGCTTATGAGTATGCGCTTGCTGGCGTTGATAGGATTGCCCCATCTCTTCTAGCTTATCTTGCCGCATACGGCGCACTTGATTTAACCCTTTCATGCCACGTTGATTCATCTGACTCATGCTAGTGCTTCATCCGCTCGATTTATGCTGGCTGCGCAGGGGTTACCTGCTGGATCAACTGAGTGAGTTTCTGCTCGGTCATCTCAAAATCTGCTTTCTCTTGCATTCCTTGTTGCAAGAACTGCATTAGATGGGGGTAAGCTTGCACGGCATTATCCATGATTGGATCGTTGCCAGGCTGATAGCCACCTAATGGGATTAACTCCCTTACGTCTTGATAGCGACTATAAATCTGTTTGAACACCATACTCGCTTGCAGTTGTTGTTCTGCCACCACTTGTGGCATGGTTCGTGAGATCGACTGAGCTATATCTATAGCAGGATAGTGGCCAGATTCAGCCAGCTGGCGACTTAACACAACGTGACCATCTAAAATCGCACGCGCAGAGTCAGCAATCGGATCTTGCTGATCATCCCCTTCTGCCAAAACGGTATAAATGGCACTTAAACTGCCTTCTAGCGATGCACTGTTTCCGGCCCGCTCCACCAGCTGCGGCAACATACTGAATACCGACGGCGGATACCCTTTGGTGGCGGGTGGCTCACCTAAAGCGAGGGCAATTTCACGTTGTGCCATCGCAAAACGGGTCAGAGAATCCATCAGCAGCAGCACATCTTTACCTTGGTCACGATAATACTCGGCGATACGATGACACAACTGTGAGGCGCGAAGACGCATCAGTGGTGACTCATCGGCAGGGGCTGCCACCACCACGGCTCTAGCTAACCCTTCTTTACCTAAGCTGTGTTCAATAAATTCTCTAACTTCTCGTCCACGCTCGCCAATCAGTCCCACCACCACCACATCGGCGCGGGTTTGGCGGGTCATCATTCCCAATAAAACACTCTTACCGACACCACTTCCTGCAAACAAGCCAACACGCTGCCCTTTACCCAAGGTCAGCAAGCTATTAATGGCGCGAATACCAACATCAAGTGGGCTATCAATGGGGCGGCGAGTTAAGGGGTTAATGTTTTCAGACTGGAGGGTTATTTCGTCTTGGCCACGTAAAGGGCCGAGGGCATCGAGGGGCTCACCTAAGCCGTTAATGACACGGCCAAGCCACTCATCACCAATTTTCAGCTGGGTGTCACCGTCTAATGGCCACACCTTTGCGCCCGAGAATAATCCAGAGGCCGGTCTTACCGGCATTAAATAGGCAACATCTCGATTAAATCCAACCGTCTGCGCTTCGATGCGTGCGCCATGACCAGTCTCAACCAGACAACGTTGTCCTGTTAACAGGCGACAACCAACGGCCTCTAACATTAAACCGGTCACTTTAACTAAGCGTCCGGTAACTTTCGCGACGGGAATGGCATCTATCGATGCCATGGCTTGTTGCAGACGTTTATCGATCACTGCTGATCCCTTCGTCCATCGCAAGATCATCTAGCAACAGGCTCGCATCATCGACTAGCTCATCATCGAGTAGATTGGTGCGAACATTCTCCATGCACACTTCTAAACGTTGATGGCAACCAGCATCGGCTTCCGCGTTTTTAGTCACTACTTTGCAATCACCTTGACGCAACGAGTCATCACAAACGATGTTCCACTCCTGAATTTTCTCAGGAGCGATCTGTTTAATGTGTTGATACTCATCTGGCGCCATGGCGACTTTTAATCCGTCTGGCTCACCTGGCATGGTGGTCAGTGTCTCTTCCACCAAGGCTAAAATCTGTTGTGGTTGCAGGGCAAGTTCTCCACGAATAACCTGCTGTGCCACTTTTTGCACAAGCTCACACACTTGCTCGCGTTGACGACGCTCATGCACCTGAAACAGAGCTTGAAGACGCTGAGTCATCACTTCAAATGGTTGGCTGGCTTTTTTAAATTGCGCCAGCCCTTCTTGTTGGGCTTTGGCAAAGCCGTGCTCTTGGCCTAATGTTAGACCTTCTTCGTAGCCTTGCTCTTTGCCCTGAATAAGGCCTTGCTTTATACCTTCTTCATGACCTCTAGCGACGCCATCTTGAAAGCCTTGGTTAAACTGCGTTTGGTAATCTTCTACCGATGGCGTCGGCGCAGCGTCGCTGCTCTCTTCTTGCTCTTCAGCTTGTTCAAACTCATCAAGGCCGAGGTCATTAAGATCCAACGCATCGTCTTGCGAAAAGTCATCCAGCCCTAGGCCATCAATCGCAAAATCATTATCGTCAAACGAGGTATCAAAACCATCGAAGTCGAACTCATCAGCGTTCGTATCCACTTTGGGCTCGACACGAGGTGGGGCGACGGGCTGTGGCACCGCTTCAATCAATGGCGGAAAGCGATGGCTTCGATATTGATGCGGCCTTAGCTGCATGACTTTATTGCGATTAATCATCCCGATTACTCCACCGTCGTTTCTTGATAAAGCTGCAATTGGATCTCTTTCGCATCGGCGAGTTCACGTACATAATCCATGATCTCTTTACGTGCTTCTTCTACCTGAGTTAGGCTGACTTTACCTAGCGAGGCCATTTCAGCTTCAAGGGCTTGCAGCATACGACGCGGCAAGATTGAAGTGAGTGATTTACGCAACGGTGCTTCAGCCCCTTTCAGTGCCAAGGCCAGTTTCTCGGTTGGAACATCTTCAACAATGCGTGAGCGTATTGCTTCACTTTGACGCGCAAGAATAACGAAGTCGTACATTTTGCCTTCTAGACGTTCTGCAAGTCCTTCATCATGTTCTTTGAGTGACTCCATCAGCTTGCCACGATCGCCAGTAAAGCGATTGATGATATCAGCAACCTGACGCTCGCCTTCTACCACCGCACCTGAATTGTCGGCCAAGAATTCGATACAACGATCAACCAGATCTTTAAGTTCATCTGCCACTTCTCGACTTACTTCAGTCAAGATGGCAACGCGACGTAGAATATCTTCTTGTGCAGTGCCATCAAGCTTAGCCAGTACCGCAGAAGCGATCTCTGCTGGCAAGAAGGCAATAAACACCGCTTGCATCTGGATATGCTCATGTCGTAAGAAATGCGCCAGTTGAACAGGTTCAATCCACTGTAAACGCTGCATGGTGGTGCGGATCTCATCACCATAAATCGTATCAAGTAGGTTACGGGCTAATTGACCGCCAAGCGCCTTATCTAAGGTACGCTGCAAAAACGCTCGAGATGCACCACTGATCCCCGACTGGGCACGGAATTCATCAAAAAAGCACTGCAAAACAAATCGGGCTTCAACACCACGCACGGCTGGCTGCTTCGCCATCGCATGGCTAATTTTCAACAGCTCATCACGCGACATATGGCGTAGAACTTTTGCTGCTGACTCTTCTCCCATGCTCAACAATAGGATCGCGGTTTGCTCAATCGGCTCGAGGAGGACATCACCACCAAGGGCGGAAAAATTACTAGTCATTACTGCTTACCCATTTTCTGATTACTTCTGCCACGCGCTCGGACTCTACATCGGTTAGCTTCTGTAAATGGCGTACCTGCACCTCTAGCTCAGAACCAGCTGGTGGAAGATCCGATAGTTCGAAACCATGTTGTTGTGGGGTCATTTGTGTCAGTAGCTCATCGGCTTCTGTTGGTGTTACCGGAGCAGATCCCACCGCATCTAACAGTGCATCTGCTAAATCCTGTTCATTGTCTATCTTGGTTAAGTTGACAATCGGGCTTGGTGCGGCCTGCTCGGCTTCCTGCTCTTCTAATGCTTCTTGCTGCATCGCTTCCACCATCTGCTGCTCTGCAGATAGCTCTGTAGAGACTGCAGCTAATGCAGGAATCGTTTCTGCTGTCACTTCATTACCACGCTGCAAGCCTTTCACGAGCGGACGCAATACAAACAGGATGAAACTGAGCCCCAACAGCAGATACACACCTGACTGAATTAAGCTAAGTATGCTTGGGTCTTGCCACCAGGCCATTGGCTCCTGAGAAGCAGAAGAGACTGGTTGAGCAAAATTAAATGCGTGTAAACTAAACTGGTCACCACGACTTTCTGTAAAACCAACGGCGTCTTTGATCATTTGAGCGATTTGTTCCAATTGAGCTTGTTCCCAACCCTGCACTGACTCATTTAGCAGAACAGAAACGGAAAGAGTTTCCAGGCCCCCTTGAGCCTGACGAGTATAGCGAACTCGGCGACCAACATCGTATTGACGGCTTACCTCTGCACGTTCGTTACGTGATTCGTTGGCATTCGTATCCTGCGCGTCTGCTGGTGCTTGGTTGCTAAGCGAGCCCGGGATCCCGAGTGCGAGTTGCCCTTGTGTGCTGTCTTGTTTGGTAAACTCGGTTCTTATCACTGGCTCAGTGTCGATCGCTTCGTGCGTCTCTTCGACTTCATCAAAATTGAGTGTGGCTGCCACCTGAACTCGGAAGTTACCTATGCCAACTAATGGCGCGATCATATCAGCGGCACGGCGTCCCATGTCTCGTTCAATGCGTTGTTGCATTTCATGATAACGTGCACTCATGCGGCCACTATTTTTCATCGCCAATTCCGCACTTAGCAGATTACCGAATTGGTCAATCACAGAGACGCCTTCGTTCTCCATGCCTGACACTGAGCCGGAGACCAAGTTAACAATCGCTTCGACCTGAGAAAGATCTAACTGTTGTCCTGGTGCAAGCTCTAACATCACCGCAGCCGATGGCTTTTCTTCATTAATACCAACAAAGAGGGTTCGCTGAGGAATGGCGAGGTGAACGCGGGCATGCTGTACGGCATTGATGGCCAAAATAGTACGCGCCAACTCACCTTCAATCCCCTGGCGGTAGCGTGCGGATTCAATAAATTGACTGGTACCAAAGCCCGTCGCACTATCAAGCAGTTCCAAGCCCAGTGGCAACTGTGCTTTTACACCGCGAGCCGCTAAGGTGATACGCGTATCAGCTAATCGGTTAGTTGGTACAAGGATCTGGCCGCTGTTTGCATCGATCTGGTAGCTGATCTTTTCCTGATCCAATACTGCCAAAATCTCTGCATTATCATAACGCTCTTGGACACCATATAACGGCTGATAAGGCGACGTACGTGTCCACATCGTGCCAACAATCAATACGCTAACAACAATGGCGGCAATACCTAACCCAAGCATACGTTGATCCAACGCGGTCACACGGGCTTTCATCTTTTCTATCCAACTCTGCCATTTCGGTGCAGACTCTGGGGACTCAGTTACAATCGTACTCATAGTTTCTTCACTACAATGGCATCTTCAACACATCATCGTACGCGGCGATGATTTTGTTGCGTACCTGGGTTAAAGCGGAAAAAGATAAACTGGCTTTCTGGCTGGCGACCATGGCGCCAACCAAGTCATCACTACGTCCAGCATCGACATCGGCTGTCATACGATCAGCCACAGCTTGCTGGTTATCAACCTGACGCAATTTCTGCGTCATAACTTGGCTAAAAGAGGCTTGCGCAACTGGCTGTTGTGACTCAGGTTGAGGGGATATTCGCCCCATCTGCGCCTGTTCACGCATATGCATCATGCGTGCTTGCATGGCCTGTTGCATCTCTGAAGATTGAACACTCATTCTTTCATCCTTAGGCTGCACTCATTGGTTGACGCGTCATTGCGTCAACATCAATACCTTGTTCACGCATCGCGGCAATTTTGTAACGCAAGGCTCGGGTACTCATTCCCAACGCCTCTGCGGTTAAATTACGCCGTCCTTGAAACTTGGCGAGCGTCTCTAAAATATACTGATGCTCAGCATCCTTACGGCTCTGTTTCAAATTCTGCTTGGCTTCCGTTTGTGGTGCAGAAAAATGGCGCATCAACATTAAGTCTGTTGCGGTAATCCACTGTCCATGACGCATCACTAAAGCACGTTGAATGGTATTTTCTAGCTCGCGAATATTACCCGGCCAATCATGACGCAAAAGCAACTGTTGTGCTTCTGCACTCAAGGCCGCTGTCTGTTCACAGCCGTGGTTATATTTACGAATAAAATGTTGTGCTAGCGGTAAAATGTCATCACGACGCTCCCTTAGTGGCGGCCACTGCAGGGGCAATACGTCAAGACGGTAATAGAGATCCTGACGGAATTGGCGTTCATTTACCGCTTGCTGCAGATCGACATTGGTCGCAGCAATAATGCGGATATCCAGTGTGATAGAGCGATGACTTCCTAGTCGCTCGACTTGTCGCTCTTGCAGAACGCGCAATAACTTTGCTTGCAACGCTGGGGACATTTCACCAATTTCATCTAAGAACAGGGTTCCCCCCTGCGCCTCTTCAAACTTACCCGCCTGACTCTGGGTTGCGCCAGTAAACGCGCCCTTGGTATGCCCAAACAACACCGCTTCTAACATCGACTCTGGGATAGCGGCACAATTAATCGCAACAAAAGGGCCAGAGCGACGTACTGAGTGCTGGTGAACATAACTCGCCAACACCTCTTTGCCTGTTCCAGATTCGCCCGTGATTAACACTGTGGCATCGGTTTGAGCCGTACGGTGTGCCAATTGCAGTACCTGCTGGCTCTGCCAGCTGCTTGCGATAATCTGCTCGTTGGGCTGATTCACCACCCGTAAGCGATGCAATACGCTACTCAAATGCTGAGGCTGATACGGTTGCAGCAGATAGTCAGATGCGCCAGCTTGCATGGCGGCACTGGCTTGAATACTCTGCTGATAATCGACAATCGGTACAATTGAGAGTCGAGGGTAATTGGCAATTAACTCAGCAACCAGCTCTGCTAAAGGGCGCTCAGATAGCTGTGCCGATAAGAAAACAACGGCATCATCATGTTGAGACAATTGTTGCTTTAAACTGGCTAGCGAGGCGATATGACGCACTGCCACGCCTTCATCGCTTAAGTGTTTTATCGCCATCGACGATTGGACGGCACAAAGATGGGCAAACAGAACGCGCGTCATGCACTCGCCTCCCGTTGCAATCTCACTTGTACACGTCGATTCTCACGGCGCTGTGCTTCCGTTGCGTTGTCATTTTTAGGGTAACGCTGGCCGTGGCTGCGGACATGAATACGACTCGGTGCTACCCCGGCATCGACAAATGCTTGTTTAACCATCTCTGCACGTTGGCGAGATAGCGTTAAGTTCTTTAGTCGATCCCCGCTGTTATCAGTATGCCCGTCAACTAACACACGACTAATCGCAGGGTCAAATGCCATCAAAGCGGCAATATCCCTAATGAGTTGCTGCTGCCGTGCAGACAAGCTTGACTGGCCCAATTCAAACAGGAAGTAGTTATCGCGTGCCGTAGCAAAATCGATCGGCATCAGCTCTGACATACACAGCTTCATTTGCTGATAAGCCGAAGAGAAATTAACGGAAGGAATATCCCAGTGTTTACTATCTTGATACTGGTGATACTGCACTGAGACTTGCCCCCAGGCGCCACGTTCCATTTCATTCAACAAGTAATGTAATGAGGGCGTATTATCAAATCGTACGGTTTTCTCACCCACGGCGACACCGTTAATAAGTCCTCGCAACTGCTTGTGTTCATCCCAAGGGGCTGCATTAAGGGTTAATGTTGCGTGATCAACGACATAAGGACGTTGGTGCGTCGTCAATTCAAATGAAAGCGGGCTCGCCGAGCGGGCTGTCACTTTTACTTCACCATCAAATCGTAGCCTGGTTTCCATTTGACATTGAAATCGGGTGCCCGTAAATACCCAGTTCACTTTGTCTAATGACTCTTGAATAACATTAGCATTGGTAAAGAATGAAATCAGGACTAATACTGAACAAATTCCATCTCGAAAGTAAAATCTCATAACAGTTATTTCATTCTTATTTGTTTATGGAAGACAATACCTAAAACCATTGTATCTAAGCCAATACGGCTAGGTTATTTTTTACACGACACTGACATTGAAACATGCTTTAAATTTAATCTAAGCCTAGCGACATGAAAAGAGAGCAATGCACTCATTTCAATAAGAAACGCCCCGAATTCGAGCGTGATTTGTTCTTCGATTAATAATACGGCCATGTCAGTTGCATGCACAGTCTATGGTGCACAAGACAGGATTTCCATACAGTAATCACGGCCATTTTTATGGCTTGGATAAAGATCACAATTAATAAAATGAGCGCAAATATTTAATAAAACTAAGCGCTTAACAAGTTGATATCATAGTTTCAAATATTTTTATATGTTTAACGTTGATAGCAACCACTTTAATATAAAACTGATTTCATTGCCCGCTGCATTTCAATACACGCAGTAATCCAAAGTGTGACACTGCTTCATTTCTTTTTTTTACTAATATTTAAGAAATGTCATTTATTGTATTTCCACGACTGCCTTTGCTGATTTGTTTTTTTATTCCAGTACTGGTACAAAGCTGAACAAAATAAAACGATTAAAACTTTATTAATCACGTCGTTTATTGTCATGGATAAATTAACCAAACTGGAAGAGCTCATGGAAGCGAATTTGAAAAAGCATCCCCTGTGTACAAAGAGCCAGCCTAAACATGCTGTGGCACTAGATATCCGCTCATTAGGTCGACCGCTAAATGCCGCCAAATTACACCTTAGTCAGTATTTTACTAACGGGGTTAAAGCGCTAGAACAACGCTTATGTGCAATGACTCGTCGTAATGACTGTATGGTGTCGTTACTACGGTTTGGGCTCGAACCTATGGCACAAGAAAGTTATAACGACGACATTGTTTATTTCAAGCATGGCCGCTTCGCGGGTACGGTAGCCGTTAGTGCGCAGCAAAATCTGATCAATCAGATTGCAGATGCATACTACGGTGGCACTCCGTCCTTTACAGAGCAAGAAGCTGCACCGATGAACGCCAGCGAACTGCGTGTACAAGCTCGACTGGGTGCGACAGTACTTAGCCAACTATGCAGTGATTGGCACACCACCAACAGTGCCTCTGGGATAGAAGGTAGCGTTCTATATGCCGTATATGCGGTACAAATTGGTCAGCTTTACGGCGAAGTTAGCTTGCAGATCGATGATAATTTGATGCTTAGCCTCGCCATGCCTGCCGCCAGCCATACCCTTAATAGCGAACATTTTAAACCGTTGCTTTCAAGCCAACTTAAGCGCACGCCTGTGTCACTGCATGCGACGTTGAGTAAGCAAGTATTGCCTCTCTCTCAAGTACTAACACTAAAAGAGGGCGACATCATTGGTGCGGACATCCAAGAAGAACTCACTGTTTGTGCTGGTCCATTACCGTTGTATAAAGCAAAAATTGCAGAAAAGAACAATCACTTAGTATTAAAAGTCACTGACCATATTACCCCTTCGGAGCGAACGTAATATCATGAATGAAGATAACCTAAACCTGCTGCTTGATGATGATTTGAACTTTGATTCCGATGTGGCTGACATTTTTGAAGAAGCCAAAGAAACCGTACCCCAAGCAACGGCTGCCTCTCCGGTACGCGATCTGAGTTTTTTCCGTCAAATTCCGGTGACACTGACCTTGGAGGTCGCGAGTACCGATATTCCTCTTGGCGATCTGATGAACATTGGTCCTGATTCTGTTATCGAACTGGACAAGCTTAACGGTGAGCCGTTAGACGTTAAAGTGAATGGTCGCTTGCTCGGTCACGCCGAAGTTGTGGTCGTGAATGATAAGTATGGCCTACGTCTTACTGATGTCGTTGAAGATGCGCTAGATGACGTCACCAGTTAATTTGAAACGCTACTGGCTTCCACTTACCCTGCTCATCTCGCTACTGACCTTCTCAGGGTTTGCAGCTGCTGAGCAGGGTATTCCGTTTTTGTCTGTCATTGATGGTGGTGACAATCAGGAATACTCGGTTAAGGTACAGATTTTACTTCTGATGACCGCGCTGAGCTTCCTGCCAGCGATGCTATTAATGATGACCAGCTTTACACGCATCATCGTAGTGTTAGCGATCCTAAGACAGGCGCTAGGTCTGCAGCAGAGTCCACCAAACCGTATCTTGATCGGTATCGCACTCACTATGACGATGCTGCTAATGAGACCGGTATGGACAGACATTCATGTCAACGCCTACGTCCCATATGAAGCAGGTGAAATCACATTGCAAAGTGCGGTCAGTGTTGCAGAAAAGCCAATACGTCAATTTATGCTCGCGCAGACGTATGAAAACTCTCTCGAACAGATGCTACGTATTGCTGGTGAACCTTTAACCGTGGCCCCTGAAGATGTTAGTTTTGCCGTGCTAATGCCTGCATTTGTGCTCAGTGAGCTCAAAACCGCATTTCAGATCGGCTTTATGCTGTTTATCCCTTTTCTTGTGATCGATATTGTCGTCGCCAGTGTTTTGATGGCAATGGGTATGATGATGCTCTCACCTCTGATTATTTCACTGCCTTTCAAGCTCATGGTGTTTGTTATGGTTGATGGCTGGACCATGACGGTTGGTAGCCTTAGCGCCAGCTTTGGAGGCTTGTGATGGGCGTAGAAACCACGGTAAACCTCTACGCAGAAGCTATCTATCTGGTTATTACACTGGTCGTCGTGTTGATCGCGCCAAGCCTCGTCGTTGGTTTGGTGGTGGCGGTGTTTCAGGCTACAACACAGATAAACGAGCAGACGATGAGCTTCTTACCTCGCCTGCTAACCACCCTTGCAGTGCTGGTGATCACTGGCCCTTGGTTGCTACGCAATATCACTGACCTCTTTAATCTACTGTTTAACATCATCCCAACGCTGGTGAGGTAAGCATGGTTTCGATGAGCTTTGCTGAGATCACGGCACTTTTAGGTCAGGTCTGGTGGCCGATGTTCCGCTTTTCAGCTGCCTTTATGACCATGCCATTTCTTGGTAACGCCCATATTAATAACCGAATGCGTATCTTGTTAGCATTAAGTATGGCGATCATTGTTGCGCCGCTACTACCACCAATGCCTGCAGTGGATCCTATCTCGATCAAAGCGGTGGCGTTAGCGGCCGAACAGATCGCTATCGGCGCACTATTAGGGATGTGCCTACAATTTCTCTTCTCTACCATGTCAATGGTGGGACAGATCATGTCGATGCAAATGGGCCTTGGCATGGCGATGATGAACGATCCTGCTAACGGGGTAACCGTGGCACTGATCGGCTCCTATTTCTTGATGTTTACCACACTGCTTTTTCTCGCGCTGGATGGTCATTTAGTCGCCATCGATATCTTTGTGCAGAGCTTTGAACGTTTTCCTGTCGGCGGTGGGATCAGTGATGCCTCACTCGAACGGCTTATTGGCTTGTTTGGCTGGATGATGACCGCTGCCGTTACTATCGCTTTGCCAACCATCGCAGCCATGCTTACGGTCAACTTAACGTTTGGTGTGATGAACCGGGCCGCGCCTTCGCTCAATGTTTTCGCCCTCGGTTTTCCAATGTCGATGATGCTGGGGCTATGTGCCGTATTGCTGTCGCTGTCTGGGCTGCCTTCGATTTACGCTGAACTGACGCATCAGATCTTGTCTGAAATGCGTCTAATGGGGGGGATGTAATGGCAGAGCAGAATTCCAGTCAAGACAAGTCGGAAAAACCCAGCCCCCAGAAACTGCGTAAAGCGAAACGTGAAGGCCAAGTTGCCCGCTCCAAAGAGTTTACTGTCGGAGTTCTGTTTATCGCTGTGGCGCTGTTTTTAAAAGTGTATGCTGAATTTCTTGGTGACAGTGCTTTAACCTTGTTTCAAACCAACTACCAGCTCAGCTTTGCCGAATTACGCGAGCCGGACATTATGACGCGCAAACTGGCAGAAAGCCTGCGCTTACTGGTCGGCTTCTTTCTCCCTCTCGCTGTGATGATCATTTTGGTTGCGATATTCAGTTCGATGATACCCGGTGGCTGGGTGATGTCGACCAAACTGATCCAGCCCAAGCTGAGCAAGATCAGTCCGATCGAGGGCGTTAAGCGCCTCTTTTCATTAAAGTCACTGGTCGAGTTGGTAAAATCGATCCTCAAAATCGTATTGATCGGCAGTATCCTCTATTGGCTACTCCGTTCCAACCTTATGACCCTGCTTAGCGCACAACGCGCCCCCTTTGAGCAGGGGGTGGGGATCACATTAAGTCACATCACGCAAAGTTTGATCTACTTTGGTAGCGCGGTGCTATTTATTGGTTTGCTCGATATGCCTTATCAAGGCTGGAATCACACCAAGCAGTTAAAAATGACCAAGCAAGAGATCAAAGAAGAGCACAAGAATAGCGAAGGTAAACCAGAGGTCAAACAACGAATTCGTCAGCTACAACAACAAGCGTCACGACGCCGCATTGACAGTGCCGTCCCCACCGCAGATGTGGTGATCACCAACCCAACACACTACTCTGTGGCGATCAAATACGACCTGAGTCGTGCGGGCGCCCCATTTGTGGTCGCCAAAGGGAAAGACGAGTTGGCACTACGTATTCGAACTATCGCTCAAAAACACCAAATCGAAGTTGTTAGTCTGCCGCCGCTAACGCGCGCCATCTATTTCAATACACGGGTTGATCAAGAGATCCCTGGGCCGTTGTATGTGGCAATTGCCCATGTGTTAACCCATGTCATGCAGTTAAAAGAGTATAAAGAGGGCCGAGCGGTAAAACCGCAGCCATTACCAACCATGGTTATCCCTAAACAGCTACGCCACGATGGATAGGAGTATGTGTATGAGTTCTACTGTTCGACTAAAGCCAAGTCATGTTAGCCGCTTTGCGCCACTTGCTCTGCTAGTGATCGCGATCAGCTTGTTACTATTCGCTCTGCTTCCCCTGCCGCGCCTTGCAGGTCACATCGTGCTAGTGCTACTGGGGCTAATGATCTCAGTACTGCTGATGCAGATCCCCCCGATTCAAGACGATCGAGATAACTTCGTGTTGATCCAACACCATCAGCACCTTGTTCAGATTAATCTCTCACCAGCGCACGGCCTTACCCCCGTTGTGACTAACCGCTGGCACCAGCCTAGTCGGTTCGTGAAGATGCTCCTGAATCACGCCAGTCATGCCGTGATCATTTCACCACTGGCTGAAACCATTTTTTACACCACTGATGTCGATCAACCTCTCGATCATCAGTTACTTGAAAAACTTCATCATCAGCTATGTGCTGAACATGAATTCCCTATGATCGCGACGCACTGAGCACAGCAATGAAAGCAAGATTAAAACACCTATTCCCAAACTTAAGCGGTAGCTACTTCGGTATTCCTCTTATCTTATTAGCAATTCTGGCGATGGTGATCCTACCGTTACCGCCAGTACTGCTAGATACCTTATTCACCTTCAATATTGTTTTGGCGGTGATCGTGCTCTTGGTCGCAGTATCCAGCAAGCGTCCACTCGATTTCTCTGTTTTCCCGACCATATTGCTTATCGCGACCTTGATGCGTTTGACGCTCAACGTTGCATCGACACGTGTGGTCTTGCTAAATGGCCACCTAGGTGGTGATGCTGCCGGTAAGGTGATTCAGGCCTTTGGTGAGGTGGTGGTTGGCGGTAACTACTTTGTGGGTATCGTCGTATTTGTCATCTTGATGATCATTAACTTTGTGGTGATCACCAAAGGTGGAGAGCGGATCTCTGAAGTATCCGCGCGTTTTACTCTTGATGCCTTACCTGGCAAACAGATGGCGATTGATGCCGACTTAAACGCCGGCTTAATCGATCAAAATCAAGCAAGAAAGCGTCGTGAAGAGGTCGCACGTGAGGCCGACTTCTACGGTTCAATGGATGGTGCATCGAAGTTTGTGCGCGGTGATGCGATTGCTGGCCTATTGATCCTCGTCATCAACATCCTTGGTGGTGTCGCGGTCGGTATGGTTCAACACGATCTGGCGGCGGCTGAAGCCTTCCAACGTTTTGCCTTGCTCACCATTGGTGATGGCTTGGTGGCACAAATTCCATCACTCTTATTGGCAACCGCAGCGGCCATCATTGTTACTCGCGTTAACGACAGCGGCGATATCTCTGTTGACGTACATCGTCAAATGCTGGCGTCGCCTGTCACGTTAGCGACAGCCTCGGGCATCCTTGTGGTCATGGGTCTAGTGCCTGGCATGCCACACATGGCCTTTTTCAGCTTTGCTGCTGTTACCGCTTACGCGGCATGGCGCCAACGCGCTCACCAACTCGATCCAGAACCATTAGAGCACGCTGAAGCCGTCGCTGAGGCGGTCACCCAAGACAATGCACCATCGCTCGGCTGGCAAGATGTACCTGCCGTTAATGCACTAACGCTCGAGCTAGGCTACCGTTTGGTTAACCTCGTTGACAAAAATCAGGGCGAACCTTTAACCCAACGCATTCGCGGCGTGCGTAAAACCATGACCGAGCAAGCCGGCTTTCTGATCCCAGAAGTGGCCATTCGGGATAACCTTAAGCTCAAGCCAACCCAATACACCATCGCTTTACACGGCGAGATCATTGGCCGCGGGGAGATCGATCCTGAACGTTTAATGGCACTAGCCGTTGGGGAGGTATACGGTAAACTCGATGGCGTGTTAGGTAAGGATCCTGCGTACAACCTTGATGCGGTTTGGATCGAGCCACAAAATAAACCGCAAGCATTAAACCAAGGCTACTCGGTGGTTGACGGTGCAACGGTGGTTGCGACGCATATGAGTAAACTGGTCAAAGAGCACCTTGCTGAGCTATTTTGTCATGACGATGTCGAGCGTCTCATGGAACGCCTTGGTGAAATCGCTCCAAAATTGGTGGAAGCATTAACAACACAGCTAAACCACCAGCAGCAAATGCGTGTCTATCGCCAACTGCTATTAGATCAACTGCCAATCCGTGATATTCATACCATTGCATCTATCATGCTAGAGAGCAGTGAAGCCACCAAAGATCCAATTCTGCTTGCCTCGGATGTGCGCTGCGGCTTAAAGCGTACCATCACCAATGCCTTGGTCGGCGATAGCTTGGATTTCAATGTTTACACCCTGAATGACAATCTAGAAAAAATGCTCTTAACAGCCTTAAACAAGGCGCAGCAGACTGGGCAAACCGCACTTGATAGCTTCCCAGTCGAGCCAAACTTGCTCGCGCAGCTACAACAGAACATGCCGTTGGTAAGGGAGCAACTCAAGCAGCAAGGGTTAAAGCCTATCTTGTTGGTTATGCCGCAACTGCGTCCTCTGCTGGCTCGCTATTCGCGCACCTTCTCGAAAGGCTTAGCCGTGTTGTCATACAATGAAGTGCCAGAAGACCGCAATATCAATGTCGTTGGCACCCTTGGCTAAGTAATTCTAGGCCATTTGTCCTCTAGCGGCGCTTTACACTCAAGCGCCGTTTTCTTTCCCTTCTAGAAATTGACCCTCTTGCCGTTCGATGCTAGGTTTGCAGCATTATTTTTGCCCTAACCCACTCATCGATTATTAGGTAAATTACGGTGTTTCATTACGCAATATTGGCTAACCCTGGCCACAATCGAATCTACTTCGATACAGCACTACACATAGCTTGTGCTGAACTCACTGCCATGCTTGGCGCCGAGAACATTACTGTAAAAGATGTTGGAGAACGTGAGGTGGGCTTACCCGCTGCCATCTGCTTTTCGACGTCGACCCCATTAGATGATCGCGCACAGACATTGTTGTCGGCATCTTCAATCTATTACGCGCTGTTCGAGCTCCTTCCTGACGGTCTTATGCGACCGCTAACACCGGCGCCATATAACAGCTTCCCAGAAAGCATGAGCCAAATTCTGCGCTATATTGGCAAAACCAACGAGCAGTTTACCCGCTTAATGCTAAATCTTGCCCTGAGTGCCTGCGGCACCAACACCGCAAAGAAGACGTTGATTGACCCAATGTGTGGCAAAGGCACCACATTGTATGAAGGGTTAATTCTTGGTCTTGATGTGGTTGGTGTTGAGATCAACGCAAAATGGGTACAAGAAATTCAGACCTTTATTGTCAAATACCTAAAAACAGGTAAGTACAAGCATAAAGCGAAGAAAGAGAAGCGCACCGGAGAAGCCGGTAAAAAACTGGCGGACTGCTTTGTGGTAGAAACCGCCGCAGACAAACAGGCATACAACAGCGGCGAGATACAAACCATGAAGGTGATGGCGGCAGATACCCGCATCGCAGATAAACTGGTTAAGAAAAATAGCTGTGACATCATGGTCTCTGATCTCCCTTACGGGGTTCAGCACGGCAGTAAAAATGCCAAAGAGACCAAGATGAACCGTAGCCCGCTCACGCTACTCGAAGAGGCACTGCCGGCATGGCGTCAAATGTTACGTCCACAAGGCGCGATTGTTCTATCGTTCAACGAGTTTACCCTGAAGTGGACAGACTTGGCTGACACCTTGCAGCAAGCAGGCTTCCACGTTCTTAGCGAAGCCCCCTACGTCGGTTACTTGCATCGCGTCGATCAATCGATCAACCGTAACCTGATTGTAGCGGTAAAAGCATAAGCAGCCGCAAATTCACGCTCACAATGGTGAATAGCGACATAAAAAAAGAGCCCATGATGGGCTCTTTTTTGTCTCTGTTTAATCCATATGGATTAGAACGGTTATACGGAATTTTTGTGTATACTCACGATGTGTGTGTGTGAGTTACAAGCAACCAAACCAGTAAAACCAAGGGTATCAATAAATCCGCACCATTGAATTTTATTAACAGCACTACCCATGTGATACTTTTGTATAGACCATTAAAGAAAACACCTCTGTCTATACACTTTTAAAAATCTATCCGCCTAACAGATCATAGCATGAAAGTACGGGCAGGCAGCTATGCTATCAACAAATGTAGGAGATACGTCTCTTTGAGGCAACCCAACCTACTCGCTTGTTGTTCCTTGAGCTGGAATCAAATCATACAGAGAGCACTCTAGCTTTTCTGCTAGAACAAACACCTTCTCTAATGTGATGTTTTTTTCACCACGCTCTAAGACTCCCACATAGTTCAAACTAAAACCGCAAAGCTCTGATAGTTCTTTCTGCAATAAGCCTTTCTTTTTTCTTTGAGAGGCTAGTCTTTCTCCGAATTCAATCGCAATCTGATTCTTCATTTTAATCTTGTGAAATATCACAAAACACACTATAGTGTGTCTCGTGGTTTACTAATCACTCAGCCTAGTTCAGTTTGCCGCTGTCTAATTTGGCTGAATCCCCCCCACTGATGAGTAATCGTCAGTGGGTTTTCTATATTTTCAAAACACTAATGAAAGCATAATGAAACAAGTCGATTTTATAAAACTACTATCTAGTAAGCTTCCCGAAACTTTCAAAACTGAGCAGCTTTTACTTGTCTTGCTTGAGTCATCAAACGATAACTTAGCCCTGCATGAAGTTCGTAAGTGTATGCATAATCACTTATACCGCCTAGAGCAACAAAACCTTGTTGAGCGCCTTTGCCCGAAGCGTACTCAAAATGCATCATTTAAACGTCTTTTCAGCTTTGAATCTGAAAGTTTAGACCTCATTGAACCACCTTCTGAGCATATTGAAAGAACAGAAATACCCTCTCACTTTCAAGAGCTTAAGCTGCACACACAAAAACTAAAAGAAGACAGTAGCGCACTGCGCAAAAAACGAGATGTATTCAGTCAACTCACGGAAAACTACAAAATGTACGAGCCACTCATCACACGCAAGTTATCCGAATTGGATTCTGCGCTTCTAGATAAGAAGATTGAGTTAGAGGCCATCCATGAACTAATGAGCGCTATTAACTGTACAGGTGCTTCTGGAACCCTAAGAACATCTCCCGTATAACAGCGGGAGAACCAAATAAATCCACTGCGGCTTTATCCAGACTAAATCACACTGCTTACCACAGCTTACACTCTACTCAGGTGAAATCTTATCTTTAGCTAGACTATCATATTGAATTTTAGTCAATTCCGATTCAAGGTAATCATCACTCATCAGCTTAATGAAATGGTTTTGCGATTTTTTGGTTGCTAGCACAAATTTATCACCGTTATCATTGAGTTTAAGGTTTTGACTCAAATAGTTGTGCTTTCTGGCAAAACTGATGATGTCACTGTTTTCAACCTGTCCCATTACAGGAGAGTTACGTGCAACTTTAGCTAGTTTCCTTGAAAAAGCCATGTCTTCACTATCAACTCTCAGCTTCATAGGCTGCGTGTCTTCAATCAAATCTAAGTCTGCTAAGGTATCAACACACTCGGTAGCTGAATGCTTAATGACATCATGGAATCCAAGGTAGGTTTCCAGTGTCTTGACGTTCTCTACATAAAATTTGTCTGATAGCTTAAGAAAAACGTAATTAGGATCGATTTTTAGGATGTTTGAATCTAGCTCCGAAAGGCGATTATTGGAACTAAATAGATTCAAAGCTCCCTGCTGAGCATGCAACACAGACACTGTGTACTGATGTTTGTATAAGGTAATGGTCTCGTTATTTCGACCTGTTAGTACAATAATAATCGCACTAATATCATTAAAGCTCCCATCACCAATGTTATAGGTTGTTGTTGCATTAATGCGTTGTGCTAGTGCTTGATCTAATAAGTTGAACTCTAGAGGCTTATCGTCAAAATCAAACTCATACAATGCATTTTTCCTATCGTCAGCGTTAGAAAGCAATGGAAGAGTCAGTGAATCATTTTCAACAATTGAGGTTTTAAGTTTTGCTGCAACACTTGCCTTTAATCTAGTCAACGCCTGATTATCAACATCTGAATCTTTAAGGTTTGCATTAGTGTCTACAAAAAACATTTTGATGCCAATACAATCAGCAATAATAGCATCGACACTATTCTTAAACGTATCAACTGTCATTCAATTTTCCTTACAAAACAGACGCTGTCTGATAAAAATTTATAGTTAACATTATCATTAGCCTCTACGGAGTCTTTTCCTATGAGGACTATGTTGTGATATCTAACTCCACGACACTCAATGTCAGCCTTAAATAGCTTATAGCCAAGCAATGCGAGAGTTGGATTTGCATAATACTTATCAGTCCGAACAAAAATGAACCCAATAACTATCAATAACAATATATATGCCACCAGTTTTCTAGGTTCATCGAATGAAAAACCTAAAAAAGGAATGATATAGGTAGCTAAAAACGTCAGATGCTCATAACTCTCGCTCTTGGATTGTTCAATCTTCATTGAGTCTTGGCTACCACCTTTTAATTCATATTCAAAACGATGATAGAAAAGACCACCAATGATGATTCCAAGTACTGCAACCAAAGTTGCAATGTTATCAAAAGCAATTTTCGGCATTGCTTCCATACCAACAAAGTGACAATCAGAGCCAAAGCAATAAGGTACATTAATAGTCAAAATGATGATGAAAACAAAAAGTAAAACCAACGAGAGCACATACAGCCCGACTTTATCTATAGTTCTGGATAAGTTCATAAGCACACTTCCAACACTGTATTTAAAAACAGTATAGTGCTTTCGATATCACTTTTCATCAGCTATACAAATACTTCTGAAACCCTAAGAATGTCTCCCGTATAACAGCGGGAGAACCAAATAAATCCACTGCGTCTTTCGGCGTCTTGTACTTCAATGTCAGTAGACTTGGCATCTTCTTAGGAAGAAGTTCACCTTCTCCATCTTCAACATACTTACCTAAAATGAAGTGGATAAAATCTTGCTGATTATTATCTGTGAATGCAGTATCAATTGTCGTTCTAGCGTCTGCTACACGAGTAGCACGAGATTTGGTTTCAGCCGCATAGGCGACATAAGCAAGCACATCGTAAACATCACTATTTTCAGCATCAATTAGCTCTTTCATCGCACCGAGCTTCTCTGCGTCATATCCATGCTCAGCTAAGTTCAATAGTAACTGTTCTCGCGTAGTCGCATCTGACCAAATCTCACGTAGCTTATCTTCGTTTTCAAAAAACTTAGGCAGGTCATCAAACATTAACTGCATGAACTCATGAGCTGTTATTGGTTTATCTCCATGCCAGTACATTACTGAGCTGATGTGCTTGATAGAACGTTCTTTACCATCACTGAGCTTAATCTTAACTTTCTTTTTCTTCTCGCAAATACATGGTAACGCACCGCACTCTTTACATGGCTTAGGTTCAGTTGGATCACAGGCACAAGGCTGCTGCCCACATTTATCACATGGTTTGCCTCCACCACGAGGTTTGGGATCTTCAGGCTCTAACGGCTCGCCATCCCATTCAGGGTCAGCAAAGTTATGATAGGCTTTTACAAAATCATAGATAGTGAAATAGTCTTTCCCGTCAAAAACACGAGTTCCTCGCCCAACGATTTGCTTAAACTCAATCATGTTTTTACATTCACGCATCAAAACAATGTTACGAACATTTCGGGCATCAACCCCTGTCGATAGCTTGCGTGAGGTAGTTAAAATTGTGGGAATTGTCTTTTCATTATCTTGGAAGACCTTAAGATCGGTTTCTCCCGCTTTACCGTCATCTGCGGTAACTCGAACACAATAAGAAGGATTATTTGTCCACTTTTTATATGCTGCATATTCATTGATGAAATCACGTACCAAAGCAGCGTGCTCTTGAGTGGCGCAGAACACGATGGTTTTCTCTTTAGGGTTAAACTTATCCATCCAATAATGCACTCGCTTTTTCTCACGAGCAGGGATAGTGATGATGCGGTTGAAATCACCTTCCTTGTATACATGCCCCTCTTTAGGCTCTCCATCAATGATGACTCCATCACCCTTGGTATAGACGTACTCATCCATAGTACTGACGATAGGTAACACCTTGAAAGGTGTTAAGAAGCCATCATTAATGCCTTCTTTCAAAGTATAACTATAAACAGGCTCACCGAAGTATTTGTAAGTATCCGTGTTGTCTTTGCGCTTTGGTGTTGCCGTTAAACCTAGTTGAACGGCAGAATCAAAATATTCTAGAACACCACGCCACGAACTTTCATCTTTTGCACCACCTCGGTGACATTCGTCAATCATGATGAAATCAAAGAAGTCTGCTGGGTACTCACCAAAGTATGGTGCATCTTCACCGTTTTCATCTTTGCCTGACATAAACGTTTGGAAGATAGTAAAAAAGATAGAACCATTCTTCGGGACTCGACCTGCCTTTTTTACTTCTTTTGGTTCTATTCGAATGATCGCGTCTTCAGAGAAGGGCGAGAATGAGTTGAACGCTTGGTCGGCAAGGATGTTACGGTCGGCAAGGAATAGGATACGTGGGCGGCGAGTCGCTTTTGAAATATCGTTTTGAGATGCTTTTGACCAGCGAGAGTAAAATAGTTTCCAGGCAAGTTGGAATGCTATGAAGGTTTTACCCGTTCCCGTTGCCAGTGTTAACAGAATTCGATCATCACCTTTCGCAATCGCCTCTAGCGCGTTGTTGATAGCGTTTTCTTGGTAGTAACGAGCCGTCCAACTACCACCCTTTGTTTCAAAAGGCACATCAGCAAAGCGTTGTCGCCATTCAGCCGCACAGCCAGAATCGGTAAAGGTTAATGCCCATAACTCATCAGGGCTAAGGTATCTATCAACAAGCTTCTGAACCCCTGTGACCATGTCTATCTCATAGATATCATGACCATTGGTGGCGTAAGCAATCCTACATTGAAGACGAGTCGCATAGTCGATAGCTTGTCGCACACCTTCGGAGTAAGACAAAGACTCTTTCTTTGCCTCAACGACACCCAGCTTTTTACCTTTGTATTCTAGAACGTAGTCTGACGAGACTTTAGTGCCACGCTTACCACCGTTCATGATACGGCCAGGACATATGACCTCACGGCGAATATAGCTATGCTCTGTGCTACCCCAACCGCATTTAACTAACATAGGATCAATCAAATCGGCACGAGTATCGGCTTCGGTTCTTTGTGAGGTCATGGTTATCCTTTTCCTGATCTAGGCGTTACAACTCGCCATTAAATGCTTTTTGTAAGATTGATTGTTTAAGTTCATTGAGATTTTCAACTTTCTGAGCATAAATCGATTTAAGTTTGTCGATCTCTGTTGACAAGGTTTTGAGTTTATCAGCTATCACCCCTTGCTCTTCCAAGCTAGGTTTGTTGAAAGTAAAGGACTGTATTTGCTTACCACTTATATGAGGAACTCCTAAACCTGTCTGTATGGAAAGAACATAGGATTCAAACAGCTTACTTCCCATAAGGAAATACAATAAATCTTTATTCATCCCTTGTTTGCACCGTAATCTGGCGACCCGTTGTAAAAGTAAACACGGAAGCTCATTAGCAGTGATTTGAGCGAATTTCATTCCTGCTTTTACCCAGGTTCGATCCATTGCTAACACAATATCACCCTCCTTAAGTAAAAATTTTTCAAATTCATTAACTCTGCTATTTGGCCAAAATTTCGCTCCATCCCAACGGAAGTAACCTTGCATGATGTTGTCACCACGCAATAACTTCACTGAGTCAGCATCTGAAACATAATCTTTACTTTTAAAAGCATTACCCGTTAAAAGCTCTATTTCATTACCAACAGTTGTTTCCTGCCAACCTTCACCTTTCTGGCTCAATACATTCTGCAAATAGCTATCAAACAACTCACGAGCATTTTTTAGGTTTTGCTCTGCGTTCTGCTTAGCTTTATCGATATCAGCAAACATTGCATCTAAGTTAGCTACAACTTCTCTTTGCTCACGAAGAGAACTTGGAAAGGCGATCTCGAAGTTTTGTAATTGTGTCTTTGTGATAGCTTCTCTTGTTGCTCCAGCCTCGCCAACTTCCAACAGACGATCTTTGTAAACCTTCGAAGTCAGCAACAAGCAGAGAAAATCAGGATCTATTACATCTTGATCGACTCGTATGATGGATACGTGTTGATTTACCCTAGCTGGCAAAAAATCATCTGGCACAACGCAACACCTTGCAACTGATGCACCAGTTATATTCAAAAGTACATCTCCAGAATACAACTCTACATTTTTGAGCTTTTCGGCTTGTTGATCATCTATTAGCGCAAGATCTTTAGAGCGAAACTGTCGATCATGCACATTCATACTTCGAATAAGTGACATACCTTCTTCTTTATATGCAGCTTTGCCACCTCTAGGTGTAGCACCACTCCCTATCTTAGAAGTAATCTCACTCAACCTTTGACTAACCCACATTAAAGCAGCCCTCTAAGGTTCGCCAAAATAGCTTCACTCTGTTTATCTAAGGTAATGATTTCATCTATGATTTCATTTGGTTCACGAAGTGGAGTTTCTTCTTCAACATTCGGGTTTTTTACGCTCAGATCGAAATTAGCATCAAGGCTCGAAGCTTCAACTGACCAAGACTTCTCTGAGTTGGCAAGCGTCTTCTGTAATTCAACAAACTCTTTTAGGTCATTATCATTCAACGGGTTAGTTTTCCCCATCTTACGACCAGGGTTTAACTCATAGAACCATGTATTTTGTGTCGCAGAGCCTTTTTCAAAGAACAAGACAACGGTTTTAACTCCCGCTCCGATAAAAGTACCTGCTGGACAATCCAATACCGTATGTAGGTTACAACTTTCCAAAAGCTCTTTACGTAAAGCAACGGCAGCATTATCTGTATTCGATAAGAAGGTATTTTTGATAACGACAGCGCCACGACCGCCAGCTTTTAGCTTTTTGATAAAATGCTGTAAGAACAAGAAAGCAGTTTCACCCGTCTTGATCGTGAAATTTTGCTGAACTTCAGCACGTTCTTTTCCACCGAAAGGTGGATTGGCTAGGATGATATCGTGACGTTCACTATCTTGAATTTCAGCGATGTTTTCAGCTAACGTGTTGGTATGAATAACATTAGGCGCTTCAATACCATGGAGGATCATGTTCATGATTGCGATGACATAAGCTAATGATTTTTTCTCTTTCGCATAGAAAGTATCATTTTGTAGCGTGTCAAGATCCTGAGTCGATAAACCTTCTTTCTTGCTCAGATAATCAAATGCTTCACATAAGAAGCCAGCCGAGCCTGCTGCGCCATCGTAAATGGTTTCACCAATTTTAGGCTGAACAACATCAATCATGGCGCGGATTAATGGGCGAGGTGTATAGTATTCGCCACCATTGCGACCCGCATTCCCCATGTTCTTGATCTTGGTTTCATAGAGGTGCGATAGCTCATGCTTTTCTTCTTGAGAGCGGAAGCGAAGCTCATCGACTTTCTCTAAGCAGTCACGTAGTGCGTAACCACTTTGGATTTTGTTTTTGATCTCACCAAAGATCTCACCGATCTTATACTCGATAGTGTCTGGGCTTTCTGCTCGTTGCTTGAATCCTTTTAAGTAACGGAAAAGTTTGTTATCGACAAACTCCATTAAATCGTCACCGATCAAGGCGTTGTCATAATCAAACTCACCATCAACCTTAGGTACTGCCCACGAAGACCAGCGATACTCCTCATCAATGATGTATTGGTACTCTTCAAACATCAGCTCGGCATTGATCTTCTTGTCTTGCTCTAAGTCATCAAGGTACTTAAGGAACAGCATCCAAGATGTTTGCTCTGTGTAATCAAGCTCTGAAGAGCAACCTGCATCCTTGTGGAGGATGTCATCGATGTTTTTAAAAGTAGTTTCAAACATGTATTTTCTTCTTATTCATTAGGCTACACAGTGCCATATAGCTTTTAGACCTATGCTATCGCATAGGAATATCGATTCGTTTACTCAAATAAAGAGCGTTCTTGAGGAGGTTCAATGCCATCCAACGCTTTGTTGAGAGTTGGTCGGCTAACACCAAAGTGCTCAGCAACTTCAGTTTTTGTCACCGACTTATCAAGTAGCATCGCTTGTGCTTTCTTGATGTCAGAAGCCGTCAGTTTAGCTTTACGCCCACCTTTACGACCTCTAGCTCTCGCTGCTTTCAACCCAGCTTTGGTGCGCTCAGATATAAGCCTACGCTCAAATTGAGCTATAGCTCCTATCATATGAAATGCTAATTCACCTACAGCGGTCGTGGTATCAATGCTTTCATTCAAGCTAATGAACTTGATGCCTTGTTCTTTAAAGCCATCAAGCAGTTCTATCAAATCTTTTAGGCTTCGTCCTAGTCTATCCAAGCGCTGGACAACGACAATATCACCTTCTCGTAGTGCATCAATCATACGTTCTAATTCAGGACGTTGCTTTGATTTACCGCTACATTTCTCAATGTAGATTCGTTCGCAACCTGCCGACTCTAAAGAATCGATTTGTGAGTCTTCGTTTTGATCATCCGTACTAACTCGTGCATATCCAATTTTCATCGAAGTACCGTAGGAAAAGGTAGGTTAAATTTACATAGATAACTTTACGAGTTTCTTTACAAATAATCAAACAAAATCGGAACGTAAACTGTAGATTCTGAATGGTAAAGAAAATGACCGTTTAATTTACACTCAACAGAAATGATCATATCGGGGGCGAGAGGGCTGGACTTAAAGACCTTCTAGAGTTTAAATTTCTTTATAAGCAGAGACTGGTAATGCAGATGAATATCACACATGTAGATGACAAGGTTAGAGAAGAGCTACTAAAGCTCTTCAATGACGACGAACAAATGGCTGAAGAATGGCTGACAACACCAAAGCGTGTACTCAATGGTTTGAGTCCGTTTGAGGTATTAAATACTGAACAAGGCAAAGCAAAAGTTCTTGATATGATTCAGCGAATCAAGCTTGGTGATTTTTCTTAGGACAACAATGTTGCCCTCTGATTGAATAGCCACTGACTACGGTCATGGATAAACTCCCTAACGCAAGGTGCGTTAGCAAAACTTCCACCAATAGTCTGAGGTTGTTCAGGTTGAATTTACGCTATATAGCAGCCGAATTTGACAACGCTCACACAGGCTAGATCCTTACCCCTTTTAACCTAATCAACTTATGGATAATAAGCACTAAATTGACTATGGTATCAGACGATTAACTACCCCATACTAGGTAGTAGGTGCTTTTGAACAGGAATCAGTAACCCTAATAGCTCCTCATTAATAAAGAATCTTAATTAGTGTTTTAATCAAGATCATTTAGTGGCTGCCTTTTTCATGTAGCACATCAAACATACAAGCTGCATTCTGGTTAGGAAGAATTTATGAGCGAAACGGCTAACATCGCAAAGATGGCTTCATGTGTATCAGACGATATGTTTGAAGTATTCAAATGGAAACGGAAAATCGTGCAAGACCATAGCTGGAAATGTGTGACTCCTGAAGATCATGGAGGAAAAGTAGATCACCCTTCTGATTGTGTATTTTATTATCGTGATCCCTACGATAACGAAATGAAGTACATCAACACCGACCTAAAAAGTTATGCCAAAGGTTCAATTACTAAGGCACAAATCCGCAAGGCAATGCATTCCCTTACCTATTCAACAAATTGTGCTCAATACAATCAAAACTGGAAAGACTTGTTTACTCCAGAGCCTTCCCATACGGTTAAAGGCATGCTGTTTGTGTACAATCACTGCGGAACTTACAATGGCTCGTTTACTGATATTATCAATGACGTCAATGAACCAGATGGTGATAAAAAATATGTGAATCATCTCGATGGTTATGGACAAGTTTACGTAATGACTCCATATAAGATAGTTGAACTAAATAGTGTTGCTTCAGATATCCAAATAATGATTTCGAAAAAACACCTTCCATTCCCTGATAAGTTTTGCTTTTTTCACCCAAGTGAAATGCTGAACAAAAATCACTTTAGTCAAGACTACTCCGAGCCAGCAACACTAGAGATTTTGTTTTCTTCTTGGATCATAATTAAGCATGCAGCTACAGATAAAAATGACGCAGGATACGTCATATATTATATGCAGGAAGGCAATGAAGTAGATGAGTTTGTTTACCTTTTAGATGCTCTTTCCTACTATCAAATCCTTAACGATAAAGGCTCTGTACGTATTAAGTTAGTGAAGAAAAATAACCACGCAGTTTTAAAGTTGCGTGAAGCAGTTGGAATGTACTTTCGAAATTTAGGGTACGAAGACGAACGTATTGAAGACTTACAACAAAGACTTGCGGGGGAGACCATCGCCAAAGTTATCCCACAATTTTCTGAAGTAGAAGTGGGGTTAATGGACTGATGAGTAGAGAACATTTAAAAAATGGCAATCGCCTATACTTCATGAATGATAAAAATATTCGTGATGGCTTAGTCGCTCAAAAGGTCAAAGCTGAGCACCTTGTAAAGTTCCTACATGACAAGTGTATTTTCGTCGATCGTCACAGCTCAAAGGATGACCTTGTTGCTGTTATCCAAACAATGAGGTTTGATTATTTCGACTATGTGTATCTATCTTCGCTACTAGAACATTATGATAAGCGTGACAATCAAGCTAAAACTGAGCTTCCGACACAGTTTACAGCAAAAAAAGTTAGTAAAGCTGCGGATGATTTACGTAAAGCATTGGCTGAAGAAGAAATTGAAGCAACACACACAATCTCAGGTAAGAAAGCGATAATCGAGTTTAGCTACGTAGACACCGATTACTCAAAAGCGCCTATGCGTCAGAAAACGCCAAGGAAAGCTAAAATTATTATTGATTTTTCAGCCAAAGACGATACTGGAATTGACTTCCCTTCCACAGAAACAGGTAAAAAGGTTAAGAACCTCTTAGTTAAAGAACTCAATAATCAACTACCTAAGCCTGTAGTGCCTGTAGATATTGAGTTGGAGCATACTAAACCAGAAAACCGAAACAGATTTTTCACTTCGCTATTAGCTTTACCTGGCTACGAGGTCTTCGACGTAGAGAAAGTTAGTGTTGCCCACTCTTCTGGTAAAGATGAAGATGAAAACGATGTAACAGGCGAATTACGCAATGCAGCCTTATCTGGGAAAAATCTACTAGAATCAGCCGTATATCAAGGTCTTGCGAAAACCAATTACAATATCTATCGTATTTCATGGAAATTACGAGAAAAGGTGACAATCAAATCATCAAATCAATCTGAAGACGATGATGCAGTAACATCTACATCTAGTGCCGCACAGTCTGATTGTTTTACTGTTGAAGCTAAATTTGACGATAAAGAGCACTTTAAAGGCTTTAGTTTCAGTATTAAGGCTGTTCAACGTTACAACCAAAGTAAATCACGGCTGAACTCTACGACGGCTAAGCCAGACAAGAGTGAAGTAGATAAACTATCTAAGCGCTTGTATAGCACAGCAGTGAAAATCTACACACAACTTACTAGTAAGGGATAACATGGCCAGTCGTATCTCATTATTTAAATTTCAAGTTGACATGAGCACAAAAGAAATTGCTAACTCTTTGATTAAAATGAGATATAGCCTTGAAAAAAGCTCAGGATTTATTATAAAAAAAGTCCAAAATGACCGTATTTTTGCTAAACACGTAACAGAAGTCATGACTGAACGCTCGGTTACAAGTCCATATGGTGAGGTAGAGGTTTCGTTTATCAAAGATTACTTGGTAAACGAGTTTGAACTGAGCAAAGGTGTATTGAAAATCAACGATGCGACAAAAAGCCTATCAAAATTGCGTAGTGACTTGTCATCGAGCTTGCAGTATCGATGCTCTATCTCAAGTTTAAACTTAGATCTTAAACGTATCGCTGAAGAGGCAATGAATGAGCCTAGTACTATTAACATTACCTCTGTAGACATTGTGACTTATGATTTGCTCCCACAAAGCACATCTAAAATGTCTATAGCTAGCAATCAATGTATCATGCAAAAGATTGCAGAGCACTTCTCCGAAAAATCATTTGAAATCAATAGACTGTGCATTGAAACTGACTTTGGAAAAGCAGAAATCTCCAAAAAAGGAAATATTAAGCTCTACCAAACAGATTTAGCTCCGAAGCTATTTGATATAATTCAAGCAAAATTCCTCGACTCATACAGCTAAGGTTAATGAAAGAATTATCGTTTAGTGAGATTGACTTAAAGTTTCAGACCTATCCTTTGGGGTTAGAAAGAAATATTCGCGGGGCATGGGAGCTTGGAATGAAACGATTTCATTGCTTAAACAGTGACTTATCACTCTCAGCCACAGAGAGCATTGATGAAATCAATGCTCATATCGGTGTGGATGTGTTCAGTATTAACCTCGCTGAGTTCAAAGCAAGCTATCGTACTTCTGCTCAACTTTCTCTTGTGCTTCGAGAAGATAATGCCGCAAGGTGGGTTTGGTTTACTGATGCCGAAGCGCTCAAAGACTCTGATTATGCAGGTTGGTTACGCTCTTTGCTAACTACGCGAGATATCAAGAATCTCCGTGTCGTATTTATTCTCAAAACTAGATCAGATTACTTGGAGATTTTTCAAAACAGCCAAGCCCCTCTTTATAAGTCAACCTTACCGCTAGATTCTTTAATAAAGTGATTGAGGTAATTTATTCAATCACTTTTTGGAGCGGCTTAGTTACTACACTTATCAACAGAACAATCAAGTGAAGCTCCACAGACTTGAGTAACCTACATAGATCGCTGTTAGTAGCCTTTTGCTAGCCTTTGGTGCTACTTGGATCGTTACCATAGCTATGCTTAGCGCGTATCTTCCCATTATCACCGCGATGGATAGAAACTTCTGATTGCGCCTTTTTAGCTAAATCTCTTGTTTTTTCAAACGCTTCTTGTTGAGTTTTTGCAGTCACGCTAGCGCGGCTAGCATCTTGTTTTTTTCCTCTCCAAACACCGTCTGAACCTTGATATACATTATAATCATCAGCCATATAAATCACCTTATGTAACAATTGAGTTGGATCACCGTTGTGTGTGCAACCACACAATTTATACATGGGTATTTATGGCTCTGTTGTATTTCTGTGTTGTTAATGTGATTACGCATCTACGATAGTCGAAGATGCGCAGCTTGAGTGAATAGCATTATCGAGCTGTTCTTTAGTGAATATTATATTGACCACACTTTAAACGATTTTTTATTACTACAGCTTGGATAGATGATTTAATGGAGCCCATGCCGAATCACCAGACGCACCTGTTTTTGTACTCCAAATCCAACCATTGAGCTCATATTCTGCAATCAAAGTTTCACCAAGCGTCAATGTATGCTCATTAGCAAAATAATCTTGAAGTACAAACACTTGGTTATCTTCAATTGTTAGTATTTGTTTGGGAATCCAGCCTTCTTTAGATGCTCCTTTACAGAAAACCCAATTAGCCCAATCTCCATTAGGGTTAGACTCTTCAACAAATTGAAGCTGTTCACCTTTTACCACTTGTATTGGTGACTCTGGCGCATCGTTATACTCTTTCACTACGGTATATTTCATAGTGCTTTATTACTCCATTCAAATTATGTCTGTAAAGCTTCCCTAAGCCAATAATCTTCCTCTCCGTAGCTTTTATCCTGCATCCATATATACCATGCAAGATATCGGCTAACGTAGGCAGTACCAACTCCACGAAAACGATCTAGCCACTCTTTCCAAAGGCTTATAAATCCATTTACATGCTGGATGTGATACACACCATCTATAACTCGACCATCACTAGCAATTATTCGCTTATGATCGAGATTGATATCTAGGTTCTTAACGATACTCTTATATGAAACATTGCCATCAGTACAGAGACAACAACCATCGGATAGCAATGGTGTTATTGCATTCGATAGATTCTCCTTGGTGTTTCTATCCATAACTTCGTAGGTAAATCTATCACCACGCTGATATGATATGAGGATAGGAACTAAAGGCACTTTACCACCTCCCCGCTTACGGGACTCACGAGGCATTTTGCGTTTTCCTTTGAAACTTTCGGGTAAGAAAGCTTCGTCTGCTTCGATGATCCCAGTGAAGCTTATCGGTTTGTTTTTATCTGGCATCTGTAGAAAACGATGTCGCCAGAAGAATGCGGTTCTTAAGTTTATGTTGAGAGACTTTGCGATCTTACGAAGCGCTACTCCCTCCCACATCATAGAAACGTACTCTAACCACTTTCCTTCCATACGCATCCTGCAAAGTGGCGTTTTAGTCAAAGAACAGAATGTTTTTTTGCACCCTTTACAGCGATAACGCTGAATACCTTTGGCTGTTACACCATGCTTGCAAAACTCCAAGCTATTGCAGTGAGGACACTCAGAAACACACTCTTCACGATCAGCAATTACTTTGCCTACAACATCAGAATCGAGCTTCTTCTTAACTGTGTTGTTAAGACGTTTGGTATCGGTGTAGCTAAGAGAGGGTATAGCCTGTAGAATCGCATCTAACGCTATGTTTTTCATTAAAAATGCCCCCTGCATAACTTTTAACCATATTAGCTAGTATAGCTTAACAACACAGAAGTACAACAGAGCCGTATTTATCCAGTAAAACTCAAGCCTTGGTTGGTGCTTTTTTGTACATTGCTTTTTGATAGATCATGCTGTTGTCTTAGCTTATCAGCCAAACCCACCTGCCGACGCTCAACCGATACTTGTGATATCGATACTTTAAGCTGCTCCTCATCACCAATTATTGTTACTCTTTCTTCCGCGCGAGTTACTGCCGTATAGAGCATGCTTCTGTCCAAGTTCGGGGACATAAAAATAGGCATCACCACATTTTTAAATTGAGAGCCTTGTGATTTGTGTATCGTGATTGCGTATGCGTGTGCTAAATGCTCTAAAATCTCATCCGTAATCTCTGATAACTGACCATCTTGCCACTCAATCTTTCCGTGGCTAGTCTCACCGAACACATCTAAGGATGACTTTGCATAGCACTCAATAATCCACCCTATGGAGCCATTCATAACATCATATTTATACAGGTTTTTGCTACAAATCACTCTATCGCCCAACCTAAAATTAGTATCTGAAAATACTTCAAAGTCATGATTAAAAACAGACAGTTTACGAGCTGTATTCAACTGAGCGCATTTTTGATTAAAGATGCTAACTAATCGGTTTGTAGGGCAGATAATCTGTGTAAATTTGGGGTCGTTTTGGTACGCCTCAAGTACCAGTTTCTCTGCTTTTTTCTTAAACTTTTGATGAATAAATTGCACGTCATTTGAATTGAACTCAGGGTAAAGACCCTGCCGAATAAAATTCGCCACGAATGGGATAGTAGACGTTCCAGACTGTCGTTTAACTTCTGTAAGATCAATGCGTGGAATTGATGCGCCTAGTTTGTCTAACTCGTGTAAGACAAGACCAAAACCAATAGGAGGTAACTGGGCAACATCACCAACTAATATAATTTTTACCGTTGATGGCAGTATAGTAAGAAGGCGATACATGCTAGCAAGATCAAGCATTGAGCTTTCATCAATTACCACAGCCAAATTCCTCTGCTGCTTTAGTTCGGAACTGAATTGATGGATGAAACGGGCAATGGTATAAGCTTCCACCCCCGTTGCTTCTTTCATTCTCTGCGCTGCCTTCCCAGCAACCGCCATTTGTAGGGGCTTAATGCCTAATAGAGCCAACCCTTGGTATATAACATCCAAAGCGGTTGTTTTACCGACTCCTGCTCCACCGTTTATCAGAAAAAAGTCATACGTTAACGCACCAAACAACGCCTTCTGCTGTGCATCTGTCAGTGTGATTTCATTCTTAGTTTCATATTGTGTAACAAGCTGCTGTACTTCAATTTTTTGTTTATGACGCAACGGATGATAACGACCTGCTAACTCAGTAATAGACTTCGCTACAAATGACTCCATAGCGAAAGCCCCTAGTGACTGAAACCGCTCATCAGTCAATTGAACATAGTTTTTCCCTATGCCTTCTTTGATCGCTCGTAAGCGCTTTCTCCGAAAGCAACTACAATCCTTCGCGCTACCATCTTCCTTACTACAATCACAATCACAATCAACGCCAAGGATACTTTTAAGCGCTTCATATAAGTCATTTTGTATAACTATCGTATCGCCCTGATCCAATGCTTGATACAAAATAGTTTCAACAGCAGCAGAGAGGCGACGGGGATCATCAGTCTGTATATGGTACTTGCTAGCAATCTTGTCACAATCTTCAAAGTTCACACTGAAAGCCAATAATCGATATGGATCGCTTTGTATTTTAGCTTGAGTTTCATGCTGATAGTATCGAGATACGTTAAATGCGGTTGAGCTTTTTAACTTCAGCTCCTTACAACAATAAGCTAACGCATCTGAATAGGTGTAGCACTTCCAACTATCAATCAAGCTTCTCGCAGTGTTTGGAGTCAATACCAACTCCAATAAGCCCTGATCTTTGTGTTCAAGAGCATCATAGAGCGATTCACCTAAAGCTGCCCATAAAGCTTGGGCTTTTGACTTCCCAACGCCTTTAAACAAGCGACCTTTGCTTAGTAAATCGATGATTAAATCCCCTGAAGGGCGAACCAACATAAAGTTATCAGTAGTGACAAAACGTTTGGATACGGTCACTCCCTCATACTTGATCTTCTTTTCAAGCATTGTGTTAGGGACTAACTGACAAATAACACCTGGTACGAGTGTTGATAAGTAATAACTTGAATCATTATCTTCTACTTCAATAACATAGAAGACATTAGGATCTGTGATCTGATATAAGTAACTATCCACTTCAACAGCAAGAAAAGAAACATGCCCTTTCTTATTGTAAGCAGAGCGAGTTACTCTAAAGCACATAGGAGCTACCTGATCAGTCAAAATCACCTAGGAAGCCTCCCGTTTGTGTACAATAACTCGTGGTTGATATCCAGTTTATCTAAAAGTTTTTGCTGATGTTCAACTTTAGCTTTTAACTCTGCAACTCTAGTATTAAGTGACTGATTTTCTTTTCTTAACTCATCTATTTCTTTGTTGTTCACCGAGTTCGCTTGCTCTTTATGTTTCTTCTTTTCCTTTGGCGATGAATAGGGTAAGCGCTCAATAACTGCACTCTCCAAGAGAACATTGGCAACCTTGCAAACTTCGGCCATGACATGAACATTTTGATATATGACACTTCGACTAATCCCACAACTGGATGCAATCAGCGTTAAGTTCAAACTTCCCTGTTCAATATAGTCTTCCCATCCTTGGTCATTCGCTATTGCGATAAAAGCCTTCAATTTATCTAAGCTTTCTTTTGCCTTGGGACTCATCCTATTCGCCATTTATCAATTCATCCCTTTTTTTCGCTTAGTTATTTTCATCGTATCAGGCAAGGGGCGATTTAAAATCTCTTCTGAAACGCCTGAATTAGATGCATTATAAAGCCATCTTATATACTTATTTTCATAGTTCTTTTTAAGTAAATTAAGCTTCTTAACTTTATCTTCAAGTTTAGACACTTCATTCGTCAAATCAGCTATCTTCTGAGCATCTGTTCTTAAGATTCGGGAGCCTTTCTTGGCTTTTTGATACGCCTCTTTGATTTCTTCATCTCTAGATAGAGCAGCACGAGTATAGCCTGCGGCTTGAGCTATTTTGTCCCAAGTAACTTTTTCGTTTCTCGCTACCATGAGATCAATTATCTTGATAATCTTATTCTTCACATGTTCAGTTATGTATCGTTCATTACTCATATGCTTCACATCCATCAGTACCATCAGGGAAAACTTGCACCAAAGAGCCAACAGGAATCGACTCGTCAGATTCTATGGCAAGAGCTGCAATACACCCATCTAACAGCGTACTCTGCGATATCAGCCAATTATTTGCACCCCAGAACTCTTTCTCGACGACCAATTTTGCGTCCTGAACTCGTTCGAAGGTTTCATTGTGAATACCTGTAATGAACTCAACTTCCGAAGCATTTCCTTTTTCTCTTTGATAGTTTATGCACCCTCTTAAACAAGCGTAATGTTTACCACATGGTGAATCAGAATAGTTATGCTTGCACAATCCAATTGAGGTTTTTAAAGAACTCGCCAAGTCCTCAATTGTTTCAAGGGCTTCATCTCGATCTACTATAACAAATTGGTTCATGACATCTTTAAGCCCTTCTCTGCTTAATCCTGTAGAGTCAATAATCGATTGTGCATTTTTCATTGCGTGCGCGGCTTTGTTAGTGTGATCGTAAGCACTATTGTCACCAATGTATTTACGCCCAAAATACCTTGCTATTTCTAACTCTGAAATGCTGTCTGACAGTTGGCAAACTGTATTTAAGAAATGCCTAAATTGATGTGAGGTAATATGAAAATCATCTTCATCAGTCATTAGAGACTCGCGAATGAAAATTGAAGTCATGCTGCCATCTTCTCTTCCAATCATAAAGTCTTCATACTGAGTCAATGTAATAGGTGAAAACTCCCACAAAGTTGTAGATTTAACATCGTGATTCCCTTGATAGCACTGTATAAAGAGCAATTCAGAGCATTTATTTGCAGTGGTTTGATCCTTGACTGCATTCCATATACTTTCAATTGACTCTATAGCCCTAACTTGAGCTGTTTCTTTTAACTGCTTTGCATCAAAGGCATTAAGCTTTCTGCCTTGAACTTTTTTGTCTGACTTGAAGATATCAACGTCTAACTTCTTCAAAAGTCCCTGAGCATTTGAGTTGCTTGAAGAAAAAAGTGGCCATGAATCCTTAACAATATGCTTTTCATTAGATAACTTAGGGAAAAAGTCATACTCTTCACCCTTCTCTATCAATTCAATAGACTCTCTCACTAACATAAAGTAATAACTTGCTTGTGATACACCTCTCTGCATAATTGGAACGAGTGAATCTGCGATCGCTTTCGTTCGAAAGCCACCACCTTTCCTACCATGATACTTTAACTCCCAATACGTTATTTTTTCTGTAACGCCAAGAATTTGATTATATTCTTCTGTTTCTACTTCATAAAAACAATCTGTAGATAAAGACGCAACCTCATCGAATCGTAGTCCAGAGGCAAACATGATGTCAGTAATCGCTTGATGTATTCCATCGCTACCATCTAAATTCCTAGAGGACAATTCACCAATAGCAAATAACAAATTATCTTTCGGTAGTTTACTTTCTCTGTTTGTAATTGATTTTGTATCAATCTTTGTATCAGATGATGTTTGAGTACCACTTCTTTTCAAAGGAGATTTAAAATTGAGCTTTCTTTGTGACAACTTAAATTTATTAAAGAACTTGGAAACTTTATTAAGTTGAACACCGACTCGATATGCTGTTGACGGTTGCAATTTAGAAAGTGCAATATTTAATGCTTGCTCAAAATTACGGTCTGAAATCAGTCTTAATGGTAATGAGTTAGATGATAGTTCTATATCTAAGTATCTATATGCATTAATTAAAATCTGAACAGCCCCTGCTGACAGTTGATTATTAGATGGTGAATTATTTACCAAGGAACAGACGTGACACTTAACCACATCACTTAACTCTTTAGAGTTAAATGGTTTCATATCAGATACAGCAGTTTTAACTTTATTATCTAGACCATTATCTTTAGTAAAGTGCAAACATACTTTTTTATTTGCTTGTCTTGCTGCAACCTTGAGATTTCCAGTTACATTCCAACTCATATCATCCCAGTCCGCACCTTCAAACGGAAAGTTTGACTTGGTTAATGATACCATCTCCCTCAAGTTAGCCTCTGGGTCAAATCCTATTTTAGGAAGAGCTACAACATCACTCATAATCTCCCTCCTTGATTTTATTTATAACGGAGCTTATAGCCAGAAAGCTATCATTTTCCAGAAGTTTAGACATATGTTGATCCCCAAAAATATGCCTAGCTTCTTCTGTTAAGCTTTCTAGTACCTCACCGTGCTCAGCATCTTCAAACAGCTCGACGGAAGGACATCCATAACAACTCAGAGGAGGACTCAATGTACAAAGTTTGTTACTACCACAAGAACCTATTTTATATAGTGAGCGAGACTTAGTTTGAACAAATATATCTTGCCCATTTTGTGTTTCCTCACCCTCCTTTATGATTCGACCATGAAAAACATCTAATACATAACCAAATTCACGAATTAGAATTTCATCTATTTTTTGTGATACTCTGTATGTTTGCCTATAGTATATTTCAAGCTGCTGAAGATCACTATGATCCATTAATTCTGCAATAACTTTTAATGATGTACCTTGTGAAACTAGTGTTGAACAGAATGTTTTCCTTAGGCGACGATTATTAACCGTAAAACCTAAATTCAACTTACTTTGAATATCTGATAATCTTGAATGAAACACACTTGTTGATAGCTTTTTCTTTGTAATAGATAAGACTTTTCTTCTTGATAATGTGCAAAGTAATGGATAGTCTGAAATATCACCCAAACCATAGCTATTCATTCTTTCAATTAAATGTTCAATCTGTCTACCTAATCGTGTAGTAATCATTCTACGCTTAAATGACTTTCTACTATTTCTTCCTCTTTGTTTAGCTCTGGGTATATCCAATAAGTATTGTTTATCCTTAATATGAAAGTGCTTCACTTTCATATTTCTCACTTGAACATCTCTCGCCCCCAACAACTGAGCAATTCTTAAGCTAATAAAACCATGGAGTTCTGTGAGAGATAGTTGAGTGTAATCTATATTGTTTATCGCTTTAATAAACACAGGGTTCTCTTTTGCGGTTAAACACCCCCTATTTTTCATGGGAATTAAAACATCTCGCCCTTTCCCCTTGTTAGTTCCAAAAGAAGCTTCATCCAAAAAAAAGTCATAAAAAACATCATCAAAGTACGGATGACCTTCAGTCACACAAAATTCATAAAATGTACGAAGAACTGATTTATCTTCAGGTGTTATTACCTTTGAAAACACTATCCCCTTATATAAACTCTTTATTTCACCTTCAATATCATCAGTAAATTTAACATCCAAGTGTTTTCTTATTATATTAGCTCGATTATATACAGTAACATCAGAACAACGAGGCAAACTATATGCAATAAATGAAATTATATGATGATAAATTGCTTCAGGGAAAAGTCTAAAATTGATACTACCTCTGTGATCACCTAAGTATATGCGTTCGTTTGACAGATCGTGTAACTCTTCATGTTTTGATGTTACAAACCTTGGGTAAGCAACGTCATTATCTGCTTCCCCATCAAATGTAACCGTGATTACTCTATCTTCCATTGATATCAACCTTAATAATTAGAACGGTAACAAATCTTGTTCATTTCCATATGATTCATCTTGATCTTTTTGTAACTTACTCAAAACCTCTACGCACTGCTCACGAGTAGATAATATTTCATATGTTTCACTCGTATTTGATCTTATAGACCAACCGCCTATATTATTTTTAATCCTCTTCTTCTCTTCATCCGTATAGCTATTATTAGCAAGGTGACGGTCAAGATTCTCAAAAAATGTATGTCTAATCTTATGCGCACCTAACCTATCAATATCGGGGATCGCCTTAACAATGGAACTAAAAATCTTCCCGATACTCGACATAGACATAGGTGGATGAGGTGTGTGTGTTGATAATAAAAGAAATGGAGGTTGTTTTTTTGCTTCGTCGCTTTTGCTCCTTTCTGCTTTATAGTCTTCAATCATTTGAGCAAGTTGGGTAGAGATAGGAATGATCCTTTCACGAGTTTTTTCATGTGGGACATCCATTCGAGGATCAATGTGTTTGACATTTTCAGTTGTAAATATGTAAGGAGCAGGGACGTTTGTATGACAGTTAGGAATAGTTAAGCTTGCTAGTTCTCCTTTTCGAATCCCTGTTGCGTAGAATAGGTACACAATTAACTTATTTCGCTTCAGGGTTAACTCATTCCAATCACAGAACTCCCGATGTTCCAAAGCCTTAAATAACGATGCTTGCTGAAATATAGACAAGCCTTCTGTACTTGGTTTGGAGCTATCTTTGAGCTTTCTAGATTCCAACTTTGCCATTAAACGGTTGAAGCTATCGTTTAGACTTACTCTTAGTGGGTCATCCATCCGCCTCTTCGATATCCCGTATTCAAAAAGGTAACTAAGATACTTTTTTGCCGCATCAATTCGGGAGTCGAAATGATCAGGTTGTACTAATTCAGGTTTTATGTCGGTAACAACATCATCGCTTTTCGGCGACTTTTGCTGTAAGTGATTAATGAAAGAAGTGAAAAGTGTCGAGCTTTCAAAACACTTTGTGCTCATTTCATCCAATAGTGAAATGTCTTTTTTTAGAGCAAAACGATGAATGTGAAGCAGTGCATACACTGCATTTCTAAGTGTATTATCAGCCTTCCCTCTTAATTCAGTGATAATGTAATAATTCAAATCATCAATCGGACAATCATCGTCATCAACTATGATTGATACGCGTTCATTAGAGTTATCTAATGCGACTCTTACTACTCTCATACACCCAACCTGTCTATACAGTTTTAAAAGTACAAGTTATATACAAACACAGATCTTACCCAATGACAAGTTTACACGCCACAAAAAACAAAAAGCCCCTAAAAATAGGGGCTTAGATACAATCCAATATTAAGTGACTATACACTTAAATTTTTGGCGGACTAAAACGGAATGTCATCATCAAAATCAACAGGTGGCTCATTAAACTGAGGCTGCTGTTGAGGTTGTTGAGGAGCCGCTTGCTGTGGCGCCTGTTGTTGAGGAGCAAACCCTTGGTTTTGTGGTTGCTGTCCCATCTGTTGTTGCGGTTGCTGAGGTTGTCCCCAACCACCTTGCTGTTGCTGCTGTTGGCCACCCATTGGTGCGCCTTGACCGCCACCTTGACGTCCACCCAGCATCTGCATTACACCGTTAAAGCCCTGCACGACAACTTCTGTTGTATAGCGATCTTGACCGCTTTGATCTTGCCACTTACGGGTCTGAAGCTGGCCTTCGATGTAAACCTGAGAGCCTTTACGCAAGTACTCACCAGCAACTTCAGCTAGCTTTCCGAACAGTGCAACACGGTGCCATTCCGTTTTTTCACGTTGCTCGCCGGTGTTTTTATCGCGCCATGACTCAGAAGTTGCAATCGTAATGTTTGCAACAGCACCGCCACTTGGCATATAGCGAATTTCAGGGTCGTTACCTAGGTTCCCGACCAGGATAACTTTATTAATACCACGACTGGCCATAGTAAGCTCCGGTTGTTGTGTCAGTCCAAAAGACTGCCATACTCAAATCAATAATCCGCCAGTGTAACACGCCACAGTTTGAGCGCCTACTGTTCAAACTGTGTTGTCGACTGGAATTTACTCACATTAATACGCTTTCACGTTGCTGAGTAACTGTGTTTATATACAGCGTAACCTTTCCGGATCGGATTGGCTATGCAATAATGCTAATTCATACAAAAATTATAGAATGCTCAACATGGATAACATCGATATACGTGGGGCGCGCACCCATAATTTAAAAAATATTAGTCTCTCTATCCCTCGTGACAAGCTCACTGTCATTACCGGGTTATCCGGCTCGGGCAAGTCATCGCTCGCCTTCGATACCCTTTACGCTGAAGGGCAGCGCCGTTACGTTGAATCGTTATCCGCCTACGCACGTCAATTTCTCTCATTAATGGAGAAACCGGATGTAGACCATATTGAAGGGCTTTCACCCGCCATCTCTATTGAGCAAAAATCAACCTCACATAATCCACGCTCAACTGTCGGCACCATTACTGAAGTGTATGACTATTTGCGTCTGCTCTATGCACGCGTGGGTGAGCCTCGCTGTCCTACCCACGATGTGCCACTGGCAGCACAAACCATCAGTCAAATGGTCGATAAGGTGCTTGAACTGGAAGTAGGCACCAAGTTAATGCTACTGGCACCGGTGATAAAAGCACGAAAGGGCGAGCACGTTAAAACCTTTGAAAACCTTGCAGCACAAGGTTTTATTCGCGCCAGAGTAAATGGTGAAGTCTGTGATCTGTCAGATCCACCAACATTGGAACTACATAAAAAGCATACTATTGAGGTGGTTATAGATCGCTTTAAAGTACGTGATGATCTCCAGTTACGCCTGGCTGAGTCGTTTGAGACGGCGCTCGAAATGACCGGTGGCACTGCTGTAATTAGCGGCATGGATGACAGCTTTACTGAGGAGCTGATCTTTTCGGCCAACTTTGCTTGCCCTTATTGCGGCTATAGCATGCAAGAGCTTGAGCCGCGTCTATTCTCATTCAACAATCCTGCTGGTGCCTGTCCAACCTGTGATGGATTAGGCGTGCAACAGTATTTTGATGCTGATCGTATTGTTCAAAATGACGAACTCAGTTTGGCTGGTGGTGCGATTCGTGGCTGGGATCAGCGCAACTTTTACTATTTTCAAATGTTAAAGTCACTGGCGGAATTTTATGAATTTGATGTTGATGCCCCTTTCAATACCTTAAGTAACAAGGTTAAGAAAGTCGTGCTAACCGGCTCTGGGCGTACGGAAATTGACTTTAAATACATTAACGACCGCGGTGATATCACACTGCGCCGCCACCCTTTTGAAGGGATCCTTAACAATATGGAGCGCCGTTACCGCGATACAGAATCGAATGCGGTACGCGAAGAGCTTGCCAAATTTATTGCGACAAAATCTTGCAGTAGCTGCCAAGGTAGCCGCCTGCGTGAAGAGGCACGTCATGTTTTCGTCGCTAACACACGCCTGCCTGACATCTGTGAAATGAGCATTAAAGAGACGCTTGATTTCTTCTCTTCCTTGCAACTCGAAGGACAACGGGCACAAATCGCCGACAAGATCTTAAAAGAGATCCACGATCGCTTACAGTTTTTGGTCAATGTGGGCCTCAATTATCTTAATTTATCACGCAGTGCTGAAACCCTTTCAGGTGGCGAAGCACAGCGAATTCGCCTTGCCAGCCAGATTGGCGCTGGCCTAGTCGGGGTCATGTATGTGCTCGATGAGCCGTCGATTGGTTTACACCAACGCGACAATGAACGTCTCTTAAAGACCCTTGAGCATTTGCGCGACTTAGGCAATACCGTACTGGTTGTTGAGCACGATGAAGACGCAATACGTGCCGCTGATCATATTATTGATATTGGCCCTGGAGCTGGCGTGCATGGCGGCGAAGTGGTCGCTGAGGGCGATTATCAAACCATCCTCAATGCCAAGCACTCTGTCACTGCTGATTATCTCAGTGGTCGGAAACAGATCTCAGTGCCAGAGCAACGTATCGCTTTCGATCCTGACAATGTTATTTCATTGCAAGGAGCGAGTGGCAATAACCTCAACAATGTCGATGTCGACATTCCAGTCGGTTTATTTACGTGTATCACCGGCGTATCCGGCTCCGGGAAATCAACCCTGATCAACGATACCTTTTACAAAATTGCCCATCAACAACTGAACGGGGCAACCACCGGAGAACCCGCCCCTTATACCAAGATCGATAATCTGCAGCACTGCGATAAAGTGATCGATATTGATCAAAGCCCAATCGGGCGCACGCCCCGTTCAAATCCCGCCACATATACCGGTATTTTCACCCCGATCCGGGAGTTATTCGCTGGCACACAAGAAGCCCGCTCTCGCGGTTATAAACCGGGGCGTTTTAGCTTCAATGTTCGAGGCGGACGTTGTGAAGCCTGCCAGGGCGATGGTGTGATAAAAGTTGAGATGCATTTCTTGCCTGATGTCTATGTACCGTGTGACACCTGCAAAGGTAAACGCTACAACCGCGAAACATTAGAGGTGAAGTATAAAGGCAAATCTGTTCATGAAGTGCTTGAAATGACAGTAGAGGATGCACGAAAGTTTTTTGAACCCGTTCCGGCAATTGCCAGAAAACTACAAACCTTAATGGATGTTGGGTTATCCTACGTACGTCTCGGGCAAGCTGCCACGACGTTGTCAGGCGGAGAAGCACAGCGCGTTAAGCTGGCAAAAGAGCTCTCTAAACGCGATACAGGAAAAACCTTGTATATTCTGGATGAGCCGACAACTGGGCTGCATTTTCACGATATTCAACAACTCTTAAATGTTCTGCATCGCTTGCGGGATCACGGCAATACCATTGTAGTGATTGAGCATAATCTCGACGTGATCAAAACTGCTGATTGGATTATCGATCTAGGGCCTGAAGGTGGCAGTGGTGGTGGTAACATTATTGCCTATGGCACACCAGAACAAGTCGCCATGGTCAGTGGCTCGCATACGGCACGCTTTCTCGCGCCGATGCTAAAACGCTAGGAAGCGAATGTGCTAAGACGAATAACGATAAGGACATAGTGTGCTACAAACAAAAGGAACACGTTTAAGCCTTCAGCCCATCAAAAGAAAACCCCTAACCCAATGGTTCTTAGGGGCGATGGGGGGCTTGTTTCTTGTTACCATGCATACGTTTATGCATAACCCTGGTGGCTCAGGTTTGGCGTTACCTTTCAATCAGGCAACTTGGATCCCGTTAAGCTTCGCTATTGGCGTCGGGTTATTAGAAATCTGCCGCCAGCAGCACTGCCGCTATACGCACCTCACGCTATTACTGTTTGTTTGTGCCGTGCTGCTGACTCTGCCCCTCTTTTATCCTCACTCAACACCTGAGCACGCATTGCCGCGTTTGTTAACAGTATGGGCTGGATGGCTGCTGTTTGTGGCTACTCAACAGTTTGTTTTTTCCCATCGTCAACGACAACGCTTGCTGTGGTTTATTCTTCTGGCCGTGCTAATTGAAGCCGCATTGGGCTGGGTACAATTTCTACTCTTAACCACTGATAACCCCATCGGCTACAATACCGCGGCAAATCGCCCCTACGGGATATTTCAGCAACCCAATGTTATGGCTAGCTTTATGGCAACAGGCTTGGTTTTATCTGCCTATTTAATGGCGCGTGAGCCTCTATATCGTGGTCGATGGCACTATCGCCACCTTCCGTTACTTCTCACCCCGGTCATGACGATTCCGTTATTACTGGTGTTAGGCTCTAGAACTGGCTTGTGGGGTGGGCTGATCGGCGGCCTGATGATCCTGCCATTTTTGATTCGCTTTGCTGCCAAAACTCAGTACCGTCTATGGCTACTGATGTGTTTACTGGGCGGCGCGATGGCCTTTAATTGGCTATCTTCGCCCGACACGGCCTTTCGCGAGATGGCGCTAACCTTTGATGGTGGGCGAACCGTTCATATACCGCAAAATCTGAAAATGCTACAAACAAAACCGCTAATGGGTTATGGCTATGGCAACTTTGAGTCCAGCTACATAATGGAAACAGCGCATTGGTATCAACAGGGAGTAATTAATACGCCCTCCTTGCCGGGGTTGGAGCATGCGCACAATGAATTGCTTTTTTGGGCCGTAGAGGGAGGTATCCTTCCCCTTTTAGGCCTTCTCCTTGCAGCACTCGCGGTCTATCTTCGTGTCAAACGCGCTAAAGCGGGGACGCATCTGGCACTGGTGGCAATTTGCTGGCCGATCATCTTACACACACAGCTCGAGTATCCGTTCTATCACTCCATCGCTCACTTCGTTGTCTTTATCGTGCTCATCTACTGGATCGATAACCTGACGGCAAAATATTATAAGAAAACAGTAAACCATACGCTGAATATTCGACTCGCAGCCTGCTCACTACCACTCTCTGTTACTCTTGTTATGTTATCTGGTTTACAGTCTGGCTATTGGTTAACCCAATTTGAGCGTCAACGTCCCGTCAACCCAGTGTACTTGACCAACGTCTCTAATCCCTATCTGTGGCAACAACGTTTTGACTGGAACTTACACACCACCGAATTGCAAGTCGGCGCCGCTACGGCAGAGTTTAAACTCATCGAAAGCTATATCGACTGGGCAACCCAACAAGCCAAGCAATGGCCACGACCGTCGTTATATCAAAACTTAATCCTTGCGTATGCATTAACTGAGGAAAATGATAAACGCCTGCAGCTCTACGAAGAAGCGACCTTTCTCTTTCCTAATCATTCGTTTTCCCTATTGACCGATATTGAAAGTGAAGACGATGTCGCATATCAACATAAATCATTGCCACCACTGGCACGGGAATAAAGGGCATAGCAAAAAGCCGCGATGTCAGTCACGGCTCTCTTTTATTTAGAAGGATTAAATTAAGCCAATACACGCTGCAGGGCTTGCAAGCAGAGCGCCACGTTCTCTTGACGCGCCCCATAGCCCATCAAGCCAATGCGCCATGCTTTACCAGCCAATGCGCCTAACCCAGCGCCAATTTCAAGGTTATACTCATTCAGAAGTGTTTGACGCACTGCTGCGTCATCAACGCCTTCTGGGATATACACCGCATTTAACTGCGGCAAACGGTAAGCTTCTTCCACCACAAATGTGATCTCCATTGCCTCCAAGCCATGTTTTAGCGCTTCATGCATTTGTTGGTGACGCTGCCAAGCATTTTCTAGGCCCTCTTGTTTAAGCAACAATAATGCTTCATGCAGAGCATATAAGCTGTTTACTGGCGCGGTATGGTGATAACTCCGTTTACCTTCACCACTCCAATAACCTAATACTAGGCTTTGATCTAAAAACCAGCTTTGTACCGGCGTTTTACGTTGCTGAATCTTTTCTATCGCTTTGGCTGAAAACGTAAGAGGCGACAAGCCAGGTGGGCAAGAGAGGCACTTTTGACTACCAGAATAAACCGCGTCCAACCCCCAATCATCAACTCGAAGTTCAACACCACCGAGCGAGGTCACAGCATCAACTATCGTTAAACAACCGCGACTTTGTGCCAATTGTGCAATCGCTTGTGCATCACTTAATGCCCCTGTTGATGTTTCTGCATGCACAAAAGCCACCGCGATTGCATCTGGGTGTGCTTCTAGTGCCGCTGCTACTTTGTCGATATCAACAGGCTTGCCCCATTCATCATCAACTAAAATGGCTTCACCGCCACAACGAATAACGTTTTCACGCATGCGCTCACCAAACACGCCATTACGACAAACAATCACCTTATCGCCGGCTTCAACCAAATTGACAAAACACGCTTCCATGCCTGCACTACCCGGCGCAGAAAGTGCGATTGTAAAATCATTGCTAGTTTGGAAGGCATACTGTAACAGCGCTTTAAGCTCGTCCATCATTTGAATAAACAACGGATCGAGATGCCCTACCGTCGGACGGCTCATTGCTTGTAACACTTGCGGATAAATATCTGACGGTCCTGGCCCCATCAATGTACGGCGAGGTGGATTAAAACTAGTAATGGCCATTGAGATCTCCAATGATAATATTGCCGGTAAGGTATTTAGGTTATCAACGTTATAAGTACGCAGATTTCAGTCATCTCATTTTAGTCGACATTAGCACTGCAATGACTGTCTAAACTACACAAATTTAAATAAAAAGAGATAATCATTGACAAGAAGTGGTTAAAACTTTATCAATAAGAAAACTTTTGTGATCCATCCAGCAAAAGTCAGAAGAGGTGCATTGTTCAGGTAGTATGGTTGAGGGGCCCCAGCTCCAATTCAACCTTATGAGGGGGCGCAATGCCGAGGTAGTCCTGAGCTGGGAATCAGGCTATCGGCCTGAAAGGGTTGAATCCCACAGGCTGTCACTATTTCATAGTGGAGAGCTTCTGGTCGTCGTTTGTCGCGCCCTTCCAGCTCTCCCTCACTGATTTTGAATTTATTCTGCAATAGGGAGATGCAGTTGTGAGTGTTTCATCTTTCACTGTCGCCAAATTTGGCGGAACCAGCGTCGCTAATTATGACGCAATGTCGAACAGTGCCAAAATTGTGGTTAACAACCCCAATACCAAACTCGTTGTGATCAGCGCCTGTTCGGGGGTCACTAACTTATTGGTTGAACTCGCCAATGGTGTTGCTGAGCCTTCACGTAAAAGCGAAATTCTGACTGCGTTGCGTGAAATTCATTACGGCATTATTAAGCATGTCAGTAATCAGCAAGTACTAACTAAGCAGATTAATCAATTGCTTGATAGCGTGGCCACACTGGCAGAGCAGGCTATCATCTCTCCTTCTGCTAAAGTGACTGATCAACTCGTCTCTTGTGGTGAATTGATGTCAACCCACCTTTTTGCCCAAGTAATTGATGATATGGGCTACCCTTGCCGTCGCTTTGACATTCGCCCCATCATGAAAACCGACGATCAATATGGCAAAGCCATTCCTGATGTTGATGCCCTGTATGCTCAAGCACAGCAACATCTACTAAAAGAGTGCCAAGCAAGCATTATCGTTACACAAGGTTTTATTGGCAGTGACAACGCAGGAAATACCACCACGCTGGGTCGCGGTGGTAGCGATTATAGTGCCGCGCTGATCGCGGAAGCGGTACATGCGCATAGTTTAGAGATATGGACCGATGTACCGGGCATTTACACGACCGATCCTCGCATTGCTACCCGCGCTCAACCAATTCCAGAAATTAGCTTTAGTGAAGCTTCAGAAATGGCAAATTTTGGCGCGAAAATTTTACATCCAGATACGCTGATCCCAGCGATACGCCGACAGATTCCAGTTTTTGTCGGTTCATCTAAAGATCCGCAAGCCGGTGGAACTTGGGTAAAAGAGAAGGTAGAGAGTACACCGCTATTCCGTGCATTAACCCTGCGCAACAATCAAACCATGATCACCCTGCAAAGCCTTAATATGTATCATGCCTATGGCTTCCTCGCTGAGGTGTTCGCTATTCTTGCTAAGCACAAAGTCTCTGTTGATTTGATTACAACATCAGAAGTGAGTGTGTCATTAACACTGGATAGCACCAATACCAGTGGTGGCGCGCCTTGTCTTCCAGAACTTGCCCATCAAGAGTTAAGCCAGCTGTGCCGTGTTACGGTAGAAAAAGGCTTATCTTTGGTTGCGGTTATCGGCAACAAGATGGGATACACCAAAGGCGCGAGCAGACATATCTTTAATACTTTAGAAGATTATAACTTACGCATGATCTGTTACGGCGCTAGTCAACACAATCTCTGCTTCCTCATCCGGCAAGAGGATGCGCAGCAGGTAATCAAAGATCTGCATCGAGACCTGCTTGAACCGGATTACTGATCAACAACGAAAGAACACGGATACCGTGTTCTTTTGCTACTTTCGGCTTAG